>JAEZJA010000111.1 GCA_023415895.1 Bacillota bacterium | reverse complement strand
CGCCTTTAATGTTCCGGGCAGTTGCGTGAAGTCCCACAGCCCCGCGATTTCGGGAGCGGATACGGAAAGCGACGCACAGAATGCATAATCCGCTATTCCGATGGGCATTTCCCCCGTACGAAAACGGTTGAGGAAGTCATAAGAATACGACTGTCCGTAATCGGAAAAATACCCTGTCCATCTTTGGAAGGCTTGAATACCTGCTTTTCCGTCAAAAGCGACCTTGCTGCCATCTTCGTTGTAAACACTGCCACCTGACTGCATCAAAAATTCAAAAAACGTGTTATTTCCGGACGGCAAACCAAACTCCAGATTGCTTTTGGTAAGAACAGAAATGGTGCGTGTCACATCATCCCATGTTTGGGGTACGTCAATGCCAATATCTTCTAAAATATCTTTGCGATAATACAAGACGTTAAACGACATCGTTGTAGGCAGAGCATACAGCTTGTCGTTGAGTGTAAAAGGAACGACAGCTTCATCGGAAAACCGTTGCAACACATCCGGTAAATCCGCAAATTGATTCAAATCGGCGACTGCGCCACGCAGCGCATAGTTGATGATTTCACTGGATGTATCTGTCAGCATCACATCCGGTGCAATTCCCGCAACGATGGATTTCAACAGGATTCCCGTATTGACTAACTTTAAATCCACAGACAGTCCCTGCTTTTGCAGTTCCCCTTCGGACAGCAGGTTCTTCATCACCTGAAACTGATCCCGTCCTCCGCCCATCCACACAACGAGATGCCCTTCGTCGGATACCGATTCGGACAGGTTGCCAATGGTGTTGTAATCAACGATAAAGGAGGCGAAAATGTTTTTGAAAAAGTAACCCAGGCTCTGGAGAAGCCCTACCTGGGCTTTGGGCATTGGAGCGTCTGCAGAATGAACATACAGCGTATCCAACTGTAACGGCGACTGCCTTGCGTTAGACATCCACGTGGCCATAGCCCCCAGATTAGCCTTGAACTGCGCGTAATGCCGAGGAATATGCTCCGGCTTTTCCGTCATTTTATTCAACGTATCGATCAGCATGTCCAGTGCCACAAAGGCTGTTCCCTTCTCATTGGAATTCGCCAACAGCTGATCATAAATTGTCCGCAATATGTCGGATTCGTTCTTAAGGTCAACGATCAATTCCGGAATTTTCTCCGTAAGATTATAATCCCTGTTCAAGTCCGGGCTGGATCCAATGACGACTAACAATTGCAGATACAGTGCATTCAACCGCATCAATGCATCCGATGCATCCTGTAAAATCGGTGCAATCTGCCCGATACACGCTTCAAGTTTCAACTCATGTCGACCCTCGGTCAAATAAAACAGGTATTCGCCGTCCTTGTTGCCCAGTGTGGTATTCTTCCAGTCTGTGTCATAGTAAAAGGGAAGCGAATTGCATTCGTCAAAGGGTACCTCATCGTCAATGTACAGACGGCGGTATGACACGTATCCCTGAAGTAAGTTTTTACGTGATTTCATCGTGATGGCATACAATCCCGTCTTGGGGACCACGATCTCCCATGTGATGCTGCTTCCCAGGGTGCTCCACGTACTGCCTCCCACCACATTGATCATCTGTTTGAACGGATCGTGAGGGTTCACCGACGCGGAGGATCGGTCGCTTTTTCCAATAAGCGCCGCGGAGGATTTATACAAAGGCTTCTCCGCCTCGTAGCCCAGCATAATCGTGTCCGTTTCGACATTCTCGGGATACTCGGCGGAAACCTGCGCATAAGAAGGGGTCGTGTACGCGTACTGTAACTCGATCTTTTCGATGATCAAGCTGCCGCTCTCTACGGCAATGGCAAGCGTATTGTCGCCATTCTGTAAATCAACGGAAACCGGTGTGTTGCTGAACCCGCTTGCAGCATACAGATGCGCGGGTACAAACGCGCTGATCTCCTGTTGTTGCGGCGCCAGCTGATTGCCGTAAATATCGGTAACAAACTCGCCGTTCTCATCAAGAACATCCACCCAACGCCGCTCAAAGGAAAGTCCTTTGAGCGCATCCGGTGTTTGATCATTTACAGAAAAACTACCCATCACCGCGGAATTTCCGCCCGTCTTGCAGGCGTAGGTCACACGGATCGTATACTTCCCGGCAGTAGCCTTGAAGTTCCACTCCGCCTGACCCGCCTCATCAACAACCACGAAGGTCCCCGGACGGTCCATGATATTTTCCTGTAAGACGGCATCTTTTAACTCTGCCGTATCACTCGCTGTTAGCACAATGTCCCGAGACGTATCACGAAATGTGCCGATTTCGCTTTGCTCGGCGACACCTTTCGTATTCTTTAAGGCTGCTGCCGAGGGTAATAGCATGCTGCTTGTAACAGCCAGCGTTACTAATGTGACCCCGATCCGTTTCAAAAACACCGGACGACTCCCCCTACTTTGTTGAAAAAACTATGCCTGTTAATCTATCCCACCAATATCGATAAACGCATAGGTATCTAAATTTTGTACACGAATGGTCAAATATTCAATGGCATCGGTATCCTGCACATCCCATTCCGGTAACCGTGGCTGTTGCGTCAGCGAAGCTTTTACGTCTCCATGGGCCGCCAACACATCCGCGCACGCATGGAAGCCGGCTTTTTTGTTGATTCCCAGAGTGATGTCGATGGCAGGCAGAGCCATGTCGCTGATGATGGAATTAAAGGTGTTTACCAGACACAAAATAACTCGTCGATTGCCATACACCAATTGCTGCTGCACGGTGAATTCCGGGAAAGAGGTTCCGTCCGAAAACGCATAAGTATCCAGTATGCGCACGACAGAGCTGTCCGTTTCTTCCGTATCGAGCGGAACTTTTCCCTTTATAAATTCACCGTGGATAAATGGGGCGATCACATGCCATACCTCTCGGAAATTTTCCATTCCCGTTACCGGACGACTAATGAATCCCGGTAGTTTATCCTGCAACTCGTCCGGTGTTTTCGCCGGCAGACCGCCCTTGCCAAACAAGGGGCGAGGCAACCGACAGCGCAGTGACAACACTTCATTGCCCTGTTGGCTCAGGTAATTGAGCAGAGCTGTGCTGACATCCTCAGAACCATCGGGATTCTGAGACAGAGTAAGATCGGTAAGAATCAGCTTGTCCATGTCCAGCGCACGCAAATCCCGATCATCCGACATGCGTACAACACGGATGGTCACACCTTTGGCGTACAGGACATTCATCAACGTATCGGTATCATACACATGGTCACGTATCTGATCCACCTGCTGATCCGTAACGGCAACGAGAGGACAGGAGTACACACCGGAAAACGCTTGGTCAAGGCTTTCCACATCCCGGTACACATCCCCAAGGGTATGCACCAGCGGCGTCATATTATGTTCGGGATCTACAAGTCCCCACACGCCTTTGATGCCCTCGAGCATATAGCCATAATTGAACCAGTATGTGCCGTGCACTTGTGGCCGCATAAACGCGATGGCTATTGATTGCCGAATGTCCCGCATCACATAATAGAGTGAACGTTGTGTCCAGCCGTCACTGTTGTTGGCTTTTCCCATTTCGGTAATGTAAAAGGGTTTGCCGGCATAGGTCGCTAAATTGCGATCAATATCGAATGCCCACCCGGCCAGATACCGCCGTTCACACTCATACAAATTGCTCGCGCCGGTATTTAAAAAATCCAGCCTTGCATAGGAGCCATAGGGGTCGGCGCCCTGCCCAAAAGTCGCCATGCCGATGGGCAGGTCCGGATTCGCCGCGTGCATCATATCATAGGTTTTTCGTACACATTCCTCGTAGGTATAGCGCATGCAAAGGTAATGCTCGTACCGCAGTGTGCGGTTTTCCCGCTCTGTTGCAGGGGCTTGAAATACCGCGTCGAACGATTCATAGGTTGTGGCGGCCAGTCGATTCATTTCCTCCACACAGCCAAAGCGCTCAGGCAACCAGGAAGTGCGGAAATACGCGAGAGTGTCCGGATCAAATCCGCCGCCACCGTTCATCCAATAAGCGTTGCAGGCTTCGTTGCGGATCATCATCACCGTCAGCTTATCCATACCCTTAAACTGCGCAAGCTTTTCCGCGGCCTCGCGAACATTGGCTTCTGCCTGCTCCCACAGGCAGAAGCGATGTCCTGTTTCCGCACCGTCCACTGTCCGGCTGGACGGAAACGGTCCAAACCCGTTCCAGGTGATCGCTGCGCTATCCTGAGATTGGGATAAATCCATGTCTTTGTTGTAATACCACACCCGATTGGAATTGGTATTCATCAAAGGCCAAGCCTGCGCATCCTTCTCTTTTGTCAGGTCCGAGAGTGTATACCCTTCGGTTATATGACGACGGTCAGCACCTACGCCCCTCATAAATGTGGTGCGCCGTACTTGTTTTTTGTTCGTTCGGCATTCCATACTGCTTCACACCTTTTTCTTATTCCACAACAGCCATGCCCAGATCAATGAAAGCGTATGTGTCGAGGTTCTTGATCGTCACCATACCATAGGCAATTTTGCTGCTGCTTTGGTCAACCCATTCGGGAACCAATGCACGGTTCGACCGGGACACAGATACATTGCCATCGGCCGCCAAAATCTGCGGATGCAGGTTGAATTTGGCACCGGCATTAACACCAAACACCACGTTCAGTTCACCAACAGCGGCATCGCTGTTTGAATTGACGAGGCATAGATACACATGCCCGTTCTTATACAGCAACTGCTGCTGAACGTCAAACGTAAGATCAGAGAAGCCGACACCATCGGAAACCGAGTCAAGAATACGCACAGTCGAACTGTCAACGGTACCCTTTGTTACAGCAACTTTTCCGCTGACAAAATCACCGTGGATAAACGGCGCAACCGCCTTCCATACGTCGGTATAATTGCCCTGTGAAGAAACCGGTGTATACTCGAAATTCGGATACAGTTTTTTCAGTCCTTCAACTGTATCGGCTCCAAGTCCTCCGATCCCATATACCGCCGTCGGGAATTTTTCCCGCATATACAAAACGGAGTTTTCGGGGTTTTTCAGGTAGGACACCATGGCGGAAGCACTATCTTCCTTCCCGGTTGGTGTCTGTGAAAAATTCTCGTCTGTCCAAATGAGCTTGTTGGATGTCAGTCCGGCAAGATCGGTGTTGTCCAAAGAACGCACGACCTTGACGGTAACGCCTTTGGCGTACAGCACTTTGGCAGTCATATCGGTATCGTAGATATTGTAGCGGCGTTGATTCAGCATACCGTCAGAAATCGCCACAACCGGAGAAGAAGAGGCACCGGTCATCCAGTTATCGAGCTTCTCAAAGTCTGAATACACTTCGCCCATCGTGTCGGTGACAATCGTACGATTATGCCAAGGATCCACAACGCCCCATGCCGCATTGGCACCACGGGTACTATCTTTCATGTAACCAAAATTAAACCAATATGCACCTTGCACCTGCGGACGCATATACGCCAAAGCCAGCGTCTGTTTCATGCCACGCGCCACGGGAGCCAGCGTATCATCTGTCCAAGAATCCGCGTTTTTGTTGGAGTATCCCATCTCCGTGATGTAAAAGGGTTTTCCTTCATAGGTAGTCAGGTTGCGGTCGATATCAAAAGCCCAGGTAGCCTGCATCCGACGCTCGTCAGGATACAGATTCGAGGCGCCTACGTTCAGGAAATCCAACCGCGATAACGGACCGTAAGTGTCGCCGTTTTGTCCGTATGTCGCCATACCGATCGGCAGTTTCGGATTCGCCGCGTGCCAGATGTTATAGGCCTTGTATACAGACTCTTCGTACAAATACCGACGGCAGAGCCAGAATTCGTAGCTCAGACCATTATCGCTTTTGCCGCCATATAAAGCATCATGATCAGTGCCGTTGTTATAGAAAACCTTATCAAAGGAGGGGTATGTTGTTCCGAGAAGTCGGTTCATGTTTTCCAAAGACCCGAAACGTGCGGGAAGCCAGGTCTGCTTAAAATATTGCTGTGTGTCTTGGTCAAAACCATGATTCGTAAAGTTATGGAACTCATTGGCCATGAGGTATGCGGACATACCGTTGGTGGCAGTCAACTGGGACAGCCGTGCGGCCGTATCATTGAACTGCGGGATCAGCGAATCCACTTTCGTAAAGTTATAGCCATCGTCCTCCCCTAGCGGCGACTTACTGAGGGGGAAGAGAGTGCGAAAGGCGCTACTCGTATAGGCATTGAGTAATCCGCTGAGGAGATTGCTTTGCAGCTCCGCTTGCGTTGGCTCGGTCCAATACCGCCACCCTGACAAGTTGAGCGTGGGGATAACCGCCGCATCCTTTTGTTGGGTAGCGGCAGACAGGTTGTATCCCTCCGTAATGTGGCGGAAATCGCCCGTCACTCCACGGACAAAATTGTTGGTTCGCGTATATCCGTTGCTATTCATTACCTTGTTGTAATAGGTATCTTCATCGAAAGAATACTCCGGCAGATTGCGCACAGTAGCGCGGCCGGTCGCATCCTTACTCCAGCTGGACGGGTTGGTTTCGTACACCTCAGAATACATGTAATAGCCCGAGGCCTGTGTACTGCTGGTGACGTTGCTCGTGGTTTCCGTTTGAGACGGCTCCTCCACTGACGAATCAACAGACGAACCGTCACCGACCGAAACGGCTGTAGTTGGATTTGAGGTGATATCCGATGGTGTTGAGCTGTGAACAACCGGATTCCGTGCACAGGATGACAACAGCATCAATACAAGAATTGCGCACACGAAAGGCGAGGCTATTTTGGCCTTTTTCATTTGTTATCTCCTCCTGCAGAAGCGGCCGAATCTGCCGCTGCTTTTTTCGCCGACTTTCTCATCAGGACAATCACCGTACTGGCTCCACCGACCAGCACAAGGAATGCTATGCCGGCAATACACCACCAGTATGCCGATTTTGGTTGTTCTTTCTCATCGTTACTGATGGGCTTTTCATCTTCGTGATCGCTCGGTTCCTCCGACTCGGTTCCCGACTGCGTGGGTTCCTCACCTTCGGGTTCTGACACCACGGAATCTTCAGACAACTCCTGCGAGCCATCCCACTCATCTTCCGTCGGAATGAAGTACTCGACCTCTCGTAAGCTCAGAGCCTCTGCATCATCTCGCGCCACCACGGCATACAAGCCGGACACAGCTGTAGAAAACTCAACATACAGACCGTCGTTGACAGCACGAACACCCGATATCGAACCATTTTCCGCAATGCGGACAATCCACAGGTTGGTATATCCACTCAGGATGGACGGAATCATCATTTTGAAATTAGCCGGTGACTCCAAACTACGTACGGAGTAGTTGCTATCGAGGAAGTCTAATTGGAACATGTTGACGTTGATACGATTGGTCAGCACATTGTTATTGTCAAGCAACGTCAGTGCCCATTCATAATCAATGCCACTGGCGACAGGTACCGTCTGCCATACCAATCCTTTCACCGCCTGCTCGGGGTTGGTCAAGGTGATGCCCAGTCCACCGTCGCTGTTTTCGAGTTTGCCGACCATTCCATAGGAACGGGGATTACGCACTTTGACATTATCCACATACACGTTTTCCGATCCCAAGCCGGAGAAAGAAAGCATAACGTCTTTAAAATCCACAATCTCTTGCAGTGTCGGTGCTCGTCCAGTGCCATTTAACTTAAATTGGTCGTATTCAAAATCTAGCGTGTCGCCATCCTCATCCAGACCGCTCTGCGTGAAAGAAAACTTCAGACCGGATGCTGTCGTCAGTACGACACGCATATTGGCCGTTGTATTTCCCCGTACCCACACGGTTATGGTCTGTCCATAGAACTGATAAGGAGCTGTCGGAACAAGTGTGATCTCTGCGCAACCACCGGAGGGGATCAGCTTTAGGGATGCTCCCTCTTCGACGTTAATGTAATCGATATCCGCTTCACCGGCAGACACAACCGAACCTGTCGGTACTGATCCACCTTCAAAATCAAAGAGGACACGGCTATTGCTTACATCTTTTTCGCGTACCACTACATTACATTTTGCACTAAGTGTACCATCGAATGAAGAGACGGTTACAACGGTTTTTCCTTTTGCCACCCCACGAACATTTCCGTTAGAATCAACATCCGCAACCGCTTTGTCTTCCACGCTCCAGACCACACGACGATTGGTGGCATATTCTGGATTCATCGTATACTTCAGACGGGTTGTTACTCCTGGTGTCAAATAGATTTTCTCTTGCTCGAGGGACAAGCTCTCCAAAGCGTGTACGCGTGGCTGCACGACTTGGAATGAATCAAAATACACATTGTAAAATATTTCTGGCAGACAGTTGAGCTGTACCACCATATTTGAAAAATAGGCAATATCTGTTTTGGTAGGCGCATTTCCATCTGCATCTGCGAATTCTGAATAGGGAATCGTATACCAACCTTCATAGTCGGCATTAATTATAAAATATTTCTTTGTGAAAGTTTTGCTTTCCCCATCTTTTACTGAATTCAGGGCGATCTTTTCAAACTGGAATTGGTAGGCTCCTTGTGCGTTTTCAGTCCGGTTCTTCACCCAGAATCGAATGCCTTCCCCATCCATTCCATCTACCGGTGTGATGGAGACAGATGGCCAGGTTTGAGATGTTGCTTGCCGACGATCAACGCTAAATTTAATAGAGCGTCCGTTTTCTGCATTTTCTGGCTCATCAATAACAACATGAGTGCTTCCACTGATATTGCTTTCCGTTTCCAATGAATCATCAAATGTCATGATGTTCAGGAGTACTCGGTTGCTGAACCCATAACCGACATTTCTCTCTTCATCTGTAACGCTGACGCCAAAATACGCGCCATCCAGCACAGAGAA
>JAEZJA010000099.1 GCA_023415895.1 Bacillota bacterium | reverse complement strand
ATGCCTTGGCCGCGGGGTTTGAGACCATTGTGTTCGTGATCAAGCATGAAATTGAGGATGAATTTAAAAAGCACATCGGCGACCGTATTGCGCGTCAAGCCGATGTGCGCTATGTCTATCAGGAACTGGACGATCTGCCTCAGGGCATGACACCACCCGCTGGCCGTCAAAAGCCATGGGGCACAGGGCATGCTGTTCTGTGCTGCAGGGATGTGGTCAAGGGACCCTTTGCCGTCATCAACGCGGACGATTATTACGGCCGGGAATGTTTTGGGCTGTTGGCCGAATTTCTGAAAAGCGCTTCGTCCACGGATAAGCTGCCTATCGCCATGGCGGGGTATATTCTGGAAAATACGCTGACCGAAAACGGGTATGTCTCCCGGGGTATCTGCAGCGTGGATGAAAACGGTTATCTGCGCGATCTCGTGGAGCGCACCCATATCGAGCTGCGTGACGGGCGCGCGATGTTCACCGAAGACGAGGGAAATACGTGGCAAGACCTCCCCGCGGGCTGCCGCGTTTCTATGAACTGTTGGGCGTTTCCAGCCGGAACGCTGGATCATTTCGAGACGCTTTTCTGCGATTTCCTGCGTACCATGCCCAATCCGACAAAATCCGAGTTTTATCTTCCCTTTGCCGTCAACTCCCTTGTGGAAGCTGGGCTGGCGGATGTGCGGGTACTCAATACGCATGACCGGTGGTACGGCATGACCTATCAAGAGGATCGGCCGAAGGTGACTGAGGCGATTCACGCGCTTGTCAAACAAGGGATTTACCCGGAAAGGCTGTGGAAGGCATGAATTCTGTGGAGGAAATTGTTCATTTGTTTGCTTTTGAGGGAACGATTCGGGACGTCAAGCCATTCGGCTGCGGACATATCAACGATACCTATTGCGTAACCTGTGATCGCGCGGAGAAGCCGCCGGTGCGGTATATTCTGCAGCGCATCAACCACCACGTATTCAAAAACATCAACGCCTTGATGGAAAACGTCTTCAATGTGACCGAATATCTGCGCCAGGCGGTCATTGATGCGGGCGGCGATCCTTCCCGTGAATGCCTGGTGATCATCCAGACCAAGAGCGGGCGGATGGATTATATCGATGCCGATGGGTATTGCTGGAGAGCCTTTAACTTCATAGAAAACGCCATTTGTTTCGAGCGGGTGGGCAAAGCCGAGCATTTCTATTATTCGGGCTGCGCGTTCGGCAAATTCCAGCGTCTGCTCAAGGACTATCCGTCCGAGACACTGAACGAAACCATCCCAAACTTTCACAATACGCCTGTTCGGTACGAGACGTTTGAACGCGCGGTCGCCGAGAACAAAAGTGGCCGGGTATCCGAGGTGGCGGACGAGATTGCCTTCGTGCGTGCGCGCCGCGATCAGATGGGCGTGCTTGTCGATTTGCTGGATCAGGGGGAGCTTCCCCTGCGTGTGACCCATAACGACACCAAGCTCAACAACGTGATGCTGGATGACATTGTCGGCACGCCGGTGTGCGTAATCGATCTGGATACGGTAATGCCCGGTTTGACACTGTATGATTTTGGCGACAGTATCCGCTTTGGCGCCAACCGTGCGGCAGAGGATGAAAAGGATCTGTCCAAGGTTTACTGCGATCTTGAACTGTTTCGTCAGTACACAAAGGGCTATTTGGAAGAATGCATTTCCATGCTGACCGACAACGAAATCCGATTGCTCGCCTTTTCTGCGCGGCTGATGACGCTTGAATGCGGCATGCGTTTTCTGACCGACCACATCGACGGCGATTTGTATTTTAAAATTCACCGTCCAGAACATAACCTTGACCGCTGCCGCACACAATTTAAGATGGTAGCGGACATGGAAAACAAAGCAGACGAGATGGAGCGCATCGTACAGGAATGTGTGGAGGCAGCCCGCCGCGTCAACAAATAAACTCGGGCTACCGTTTCAAGACGGATATTCCCAAACACCAGAGAGGATTCCCAACAAATGAGCAATTCAGCCAATACGATGGAAACACCTGTTACTTTTGAAGAAATGCAGCTTAGTCCCGAGATTCTCAAGGCCGTGAAGCATATGGGGTTTACCGCTCCGACGCCCATACAGGCTCAAACCATTCCCCTGATGATGAACGGTTACGATGTGATCGCCAAAGCGCCCACAGGCACCGGCAAGACCTGTGCCTTCGGTATCCCGATTATTGAATGCCTGGACATGCAGGTGGAAGACATTCAAGCAGCCATAGTCTGTCCGACGCGCGAACTCTGCATTCAAATTGCCGAGGAGCTGCGAGGACTAATCGCGTTTCGCCCCGATGTTCGCGTTGCCGCCATTTATGGTGGGCAGCCGATTGCCAAACAGCTGGCCGCGCTCAAAAAGCGGCCGCACATTGTGGTGGCCACACCCGGCCGCCTGCTTGACCATATGGGACGGGGCACGATCTGGCTGGGCAATGTGTATACGACGGTGCTGGACGAAGCCGACGAAATGCTCAAAATGGGGTTTATTAAGGATGTGCGCCGCATACTGGCGGCAACACCCGCCGATACCCAGGTGGTCATGTTCAGCGCGACCATTTCGCGCGAGGTCATGGACGTCGCGTGGGAGTACCAGCACAACGCCGTGGAGGTAACGGTGGCGTCCGAAGGCGATAATCGGCCCAGAATTGCGCAGTTCAGTTTGCTGTCGTCGGGTGACCGGCGCACAGAGGATATGCGCCGGTTGATTGATGAACTCGAGCTGACGCGCGTGATGGTGTTCTGCAATATGAAAAATACCGTGCGCCGGCTGTGTGACCGTCTTAAAAAGGCGGGCTGTTCGGCGGATTGTCTGCACGGCGATATCCCTCAATCCCAGCGCAACACGGTCATGAACGGTTTCCGCAACGGCAAATTCGAGATTCTCGTTGCCACCGATGTCGCGGCGCGCGGCATCGATGTGGAGGATGTCGAGGCTGTGTTCAATTACGATATTCCTGAGGAGAACGAATATTATCTCCACCGCATCGGACGAACGGGGCGTGCCAAGCGCAAGGGTATGGCCTTTACGTTTATGACGCCCGGCGATAACTTCCGTCTGCGGGATATCAAGAAATACACCCACTCCGAGATTGTAGAGCTAGGCTTCGACGATAACGGGCATGCGGTGCTCAAAAACGGGTTGCTGCTTAAGGATGTTCAGCAAAGCGGCAACTGGCGGCAGGTCGACGAAAGCTTTGACGACTGATAGCGCACTCTGACAACTGCATCACGCAACCGTAAAGAAGTCATTATTGTATAGAAAGGATGACTCCACAATGCAATCAAGGCTAAAACGCGTGGCGGCAATCCACGATCTGTCGGGAGTAGGCAAATGTTCCCTCACGGTAGCGCTG
>JAEZJA010000044.1 GCA_023415895.1 Bacillota bacterium | reverse complement strand
TGCGGAAATGGGCGCCTTCAAACCGGACCTTGAGCACAGCGTCATAGGCCTTGTCCAATGCCTCGTCGAGTGTGGCAGCTTTGGCCGTAATCCCCAGCACGCGTCCGCCGTTGGTGTAGAAGGCACCGTCGGCAACCTTGGTACCGGCATGATACACCACCGCACCGTCGAGCTGCCCGTCGGCATTCAGGCCATCCATGCGCAGTCCCTTTTTATAAGCTGCCGGATACCCGCCTGAAGCCATAACCACACAGGCACAAGCATCATCCGACCATTCGATGGTCATGTCGCTCAACCGTTCGTCACGGATTGCGCAAAGGATATCGATCAGATCGGTTTTGAGCCGGGGCAGCACCACCTGGGTTTCGGGATCGCCAAAACGGCAGTTGTATTCGATCACCTTGGGTCCGTTTGCCGTCAGCATCAGTCCGAAGTACAGACAGCCCTTGAAGGGACGCCCTTCCTTGTTCATGGCCTCGATAGTCGGCTGAAAGATGGTCTGCATACAAAGCGCAGCCATGTCATCATCGTAAAAGGGATTGGGGCTGATCGTTCCCATACCGCCGGTATTGGGGCCCATATCGCCGTCAAAGACACGTTTGTGATCCTTGGAGGATACCATGGGTACCACGGTTTTGCCGTCTGTAAAGGCCAACACCGATACTTCAGGGCCGGTCAGATATTCCTCGATCACCACATGGTTTCCTGAATCGCCAAAGATGTGTTCCTCCATAATGGAATGGATGGCTTTTTCCGCTTCCGCGTAATCCTCACACAAAACAACGCCCTTGCCCAGTGCCAGGCCGTCAGCCTTGACAACGGCCGGATAGCGGTTGATTTGGCGAATATAGGCCAGCGCGTCGCTTGAGCGCTCGAACACCCGGTAATACGCCGTGGGGATGTTGTATTTTTTCATCAGCTGCTTGGAGAAAACCTTACTGCCTTCAATGATGGCCGCGTTGGCACGCGGGCCGAAGGCGGCAATGCCCTCTTTCTCCAGCGCATCCACCATCCCGGCGACCAACGGATCATCAGGGGCCACAAAGACCAGGTCAACCCTGAGCTGTTTTGCCAGTTCCACAACGCCCTCCACCGAACTGGCCGGCACATCAAAGCACTCGGCGTCCCGGGATATACCGCCGTTGCCCGGTGTGCAGTAGAGCTTACCACAGCGCGGGCTTTCCTTGAGCTTCCGAATGATCGCGTGTTCCCGTCCTCCGCCTCCGACTACCAATATGTCCATTGTCATCGTCCTTTCTTACGGGGTTTTCCAGATTATAAGCAACTGTATCAGTGATGGAACAGACGAATGCCGTTGCAGACCATCACAATCCCGTATTTGTTGCAGGTATCAATCACGTTGTCGTCACGGATGGAACCTCCCGGCTGAGCGATATAGCAAACACCCGTTTTGCGCGCGCGCTCGATGTTGTCGCCGAAGGGGAAGAATGCATCCGAGCCCAGACTGACACCCGTCAGTGTATCCAACCATTCCCGCTTTTGTTCGCGGGTCAGCGGCTGCGGCTTATCCGTGAAGAAATTCTCCCATACGCCGTCTGCCAACACATCCATATAGTCGTCCGAAATATACACATCAATTGTATTGTCACGGTCGGGGCGGCGGATATCGGCGCGGAAGGGCAGGTTCATCACGGCGGGGTGCTGGCGCAGATACCAGATATCCGCTTTGTTGCCTGCCAGACGGGTGCAATGAATGCGGCTCTGTTGTCCCGCCCCCACGCCGATGACCTGACCGTCCTTGGCATAGCAAACGGAATTGGACTGGGTATATTTGAGGGTAATCAGCGACAAAAGCAGGTCGCGCTTGGCGTTGTCAGGCAGTTCCTTCGCGTCGGTAACAATGTTGCTGAGTACCGATTCGTCGAGCGTGATCTCGTTGCGTCCCTGCTCAAAGGTGATACCGAACACATCCTTGTTCTCTACGGGGGCGGGCGTATAATCCGGATCAATCTTCACGACGTTGTACGTTCCCTTGCGCTTGGTTTTGAGAATGGCCAGCGCCTCTTCGGTATAGTCCGGCGCAATAACACCATCGGAAACCTCGCGAGCAAGCAGCGTAGCCGTCTGCTTGTCGCACACATCCGACAAGGCCACCCAGTCGCCATACGAAGACATTCTGTCCGCCCCGCGCGCTCTGGCATAAGCGCAGGCGATCGGAGACAGTTCAAGATCGTCTACGAAGTAAATCTTTTTGAGTGTGTCGGACAGCGGCAGCCCCACAGCGGCTCCCGCAGGAGATACATGCTTGAAGGAGGCCGCCGAAGGCAGACCCGTCGCCTGTTTGAGTTCCTTAACCAGCTGCCAGCTGTTGAATGCGTCCAAAAAATTGATAAAGCCGGGGCGCCCGTTGAGAACCTCGATGGGCAGCTCTCCCCCATCCTTCATTAAGATGCGGGATGGCTTTTGATTGGGATTGCATCCGTACTTAAGCAACAATTCGCTTGCCATACAGTCACTACCTTTCTATCTGACAACGACCGCGCTCAGCGGTTTTTGTTCACAATGCGTGTATCTGTTTTGCCCGTTTTCAAATCAATAAAGCTTACATACAGCGATACCTTGTTGTCGGCATTCAGACTGTTCCACACTGTTTGAGTAAATTCGTCGATATTCCCAGTCAACCGCACGGGAGTCGGTTCACCGTCGAAAGAGGGCAGCGGATTGCCGTCGCTCTGATAAGTATGCACAAAATGCCCCAGTCCCGCAGGCACGGACGCATATTCAAAGAACAAACGCTGTGCACTGTTTGGATTTCCGTTGAGAGATTTCAAAATGGATAAGCGATACGTATCCTTGAAAGGATCGACCAATCCCGAAATACGCGGCGTGTAGTTGGGAGCGTCCGGTTCGAAGGTGCGCGTGCGCAGCGCCTCCTCGAAGCTCTTACCCGATTTGAGAGCATCGGCAATCGTATCGGTCTGATCACCGTTGGTCACAATGGTTACATCGTCTACCACTCGCACGGGATGATAGATAATCAGCGACGGATCCTCCATTTTGCTTTCATCAAAGGCTCTGGTGCGAATGCCGTCGGGTGTCTCTTCAAACACGCGGTTGCGGCTGTTGACGCTGCGTCCCATAATAAAATAGGCAATCACGGCACTCAGTCCGTCGGCACTTTTGCCCAGAAGAATGCCCCGCCCGGGATAGGATGTGGAGCTTAGCTCCTGTGCCAGTTCTTTTATCTGCATAATCGTTGAATCCCTCCGTGTACTCAGTCG
>JAEZJA010000077.1 GCA_023415895.1 Bacillota bacterium | reverse complement strand
ATCTGCAGCACATCGTCAGCACGGCGGGTGAACGAAGCGGCAATAAAATCCGCTTCGTTCTCGCAGGCAAAGGCAATGTCCGAACGATCGCGCTCGCTCATAAAAGGCATGGACAGCTGGGTGTTGGGGACGTTGATGCCTTTATTGGAGGATACCACGCCCCCGTTAATCGCAACGCAGCGGATTTCGGTATCGCTGGTGCTTTCCACGCGCAGCGCAATCAGACCATCGTCAATCAGAATGGAGTCCCCTTTTTTAACATCCCGGGGGAGTCCGGCATAGCTGATGGAGGCCTTCGTCTGCGTGCCCTCGGTGGGGAGGGTGGTCAAAGTAAAGTGATCGCCGGTTTTGAGCTCGATTTTTTCCTTGAACTGGCCCAGCCGGATTTCGGGTCCCTTGGTATCCACCAGTATGGCGACGGGACGTCCCAGTTCCTCACGCAGTTTCTTGACCATCTGGATGCGCTGCAGATGGATGGTGTGGTCCTGATGCGACATATTCATGCGCGCAACGTCCATTCCCGACAGGATGAGATCCCGCAGAATGGCCGAATCATCGGTCGAAGGACCGAGTGTACAGATGATCTTTGTCTTTCGCATGTGAAAGCCTCCAAGTTATAGAAATATTTGAAATTAAGAAAAGAATAGGAGAGATGGGCCTGGATTTCCGAAATCTCCTCCACTTTAAAGTATACCACAAATTTTTTTAATGAAAAGGGGATGCGCAAGGGTTGAAAAGAATCTACGAAATGCATAAAAGTATAAAACAAGTGATCGTAATTTGTTCAACATGAGTATTGCCGCAACCAGTCGAGGGCATACATTGTCAGGAAAAAGAACGCGCAAGGAATTCCATTAAGGATTTGTCAAAATCATGAAGGAACCTGTCAAGCGGTTGCATTTTGTGTGCGATGCGTGTAAAATAAAACTTTGTACCGCCAATCATCTTCGTTCGTGTTTTATTATCGGGGGATCGTATATGAGCAAGGAAAAAAAACAACCATCCACTCGCCGCAAGGGAGCGCGTCAGCGTCGTCGACGCTTTATACTGCTAGCGGCGCTGATCGCAGCAGCCGCCATCCTACTGCTTGGCATTCGCCTGTTCGGTGAGGTTAAGGTATCATCACCCGGCGGCGACGTCGGTTCGGGAGAAATCTCTACGGGAACGACGGCTTCGGTTTCTCAGACGACCGCCGCGACAACGACAACGACAACGACAATGGCAACGACAACAGCAAGGCCAACGACGGTGTCGGGGCATTATGTGCAGCCCGCCGGCGCCGAGTGGTATCTCAAGCTGGTCAACCGTTGGAATGCGATCAGCGAGGACTATCCGCTGCAGCTGGTTACCTATGCGGGCAGCAACCAGTACGACAGCCGCGCGATTGACAGCCTGCGGCAGATGATCAAGGACGGTAGCGCCTACAAGTTGTATGCGGCTTCCCTTTATCGCGATCCCAAACAGCAGGCGGGTTTGTATGAGCGCGAGGTGGCCAGCTTGATAAATGAAGGTTACAATCGTGCGGATGCAGAGGATAAAGCAGCGCAATCGGTTTTACCTCCCTATACGAGTGAACACAATCTGGGCCTCGCTGTGGATATTCTGGGCAGCGGATACACTTCACTTCAGGAGAGCTTTGAGAATACCGACGGTTTCCGTTGGCTCAAGGAGCACTGCGCCGATTATGGTTTTATCCTGCGCTATCCCAAGGATAAGACCAGTATTACAGGCGTTATCTATGAGCCCTGGCATTACCGCTATGTAGGCAAGGAGGCGGCTAAGGAGATCATGTCCCGCCATATCACCCTTGAGGAGTATCTCGAGGAAAAGGGAAAATAACCGATGGCGTGACGGCCAAATTCCTCAAAACAAACGGTTGACAACGTCGAGCAAACCTGCTATAGTTGTAAGGAAATAAACGAAGCAGAGCGTTTGCCCGCTCTCACCGGAGGATTTCGTTCCAACCGGTCGATAGAATCGCCTTTCTGTGTTTGCCGCTTTTGGCAGGCATTGTGATGGTTTCATTGCGCGGGCAGGATTCTGCCCGCGCTTTATTTAACTTAATTGGTGGAGGTGCTTACCCATAGCAAGTAAGGAACTGCAGATTAATGAGCAAATCCGGGATAACGAAGTTCGTCTGATCGGTGACGACGGAGAACAGCTGGGCGTCATGTCCTCGCGGGACGCGCAGAAGCTAGCTGATGAAAAGGATCTTGACCTCGTCAAGATTGCACCGGCCGCGACGCCGCCCGTGTGCCGTATCATGGATTACGGAAAGTACCGCTTTGAACAGGCCAAACGTGAAAAGGAAGCCCGAAAGAATCAGCATGTCATCGACATTAAAGAGGTTCGGCTGGGTCTGAATACCGATGTCGGCGACTTCAACACAAAGGTGAGGCATGCCATCGGTTTTCTGCAGGACGGCGACAAGGTGAAGGTTTCCATTCGTTTCCGTGGCCGTGAGATGGGACATCCTGAGATCGGTTCGGAATCCATGAAACGTTTCGCTGAGGCGTGCTCAGAATTTGGAAATGTGGAACGTCCGGCTATTATGGAAGGACGGCACATGATGATGTTCCTTGCCCCGAAGCCGACGAAATAAGCAATTTTAAGGAGGACTAATCGATGCCGAAGATTAAAACGCACAGCGGCGCCAAAAAGCGCTTTAAGCTGACAAAGACCGGTAAGCCCCTGCGCGCCCATGCTTTCAAATCCCACATTCTGAACAAGAAATCCACCAAGCGCAAGAGAAATCTTCGTAAGACTACGGTCGCTGACACCACGAATGTCAGACAGATCAAGCGCTTGATCCCCTACAAATAATCGAAGTTTAGGACGGAGGTAACGAAAGATGGCTCGTGTTAAGGGCGCATTAATGACGCGCAAAAGAAGAAAAAAGACGGTAAAGCTTGCCAAAGGGTATTTTGGTGCAAAATCCAAGCTGTTTAAAATGGCCAAACAGGCTGTGATGAAGTCCGGCCAGTACGCCTATATCGGCCGCAAGCAGAAGAAACGCGATTTCCGCCGCCTGTGGATCACGCGAATTTCTGCCGGTGCCAAGATGAACGGCATGAACTATTCCACATTTATGAATGGCCTCAAGAAGGCGGGAGTCACCCTCAATCGCAAGATGCTGGCTGAACTCGCTGTTTCGGATGCCGCCGCTTTTACCGCTCTGGCGGAAAAAGCAAAAGCTGCTCTATAAGCTGTATCTGCGCCCGCTGGCATTGCCTGCGGGCGTTGTGCGTATATATTGTCGTTTGCACACTGCCTCTCACAACAAGTTCGTACGGAGGTTCCCGCCATGACCATTACCAGCCGCGACAACGCCCATATCCGTCTTGTGAAAAAGCTGCTGGCCGATTCTTCGGCTCGGCGGGTGGAGGGACTGTTCGCTATCGAGGGCGTCCGGCTGTGCACGGATGCGGCTCTGTCGGGCGTCAAGATCCGCACGGTGCTCTATACCGCGCAGGCAGCACACACCTACGCGGCACGTCTTGACGAGCTGTTTGCCGCCTGTGATGCCCACGATGTGCACCCCCTGCGGGCGGAGATTGCCGAGCCGCTTTCCCGCCTGATGAGTGACACGGCGGCGCCCCAGGGAGTCTTCTGCGTTTGTGAATTGCTTGACAATTTTGCGGGATTGAATAAAATAAAAGACATTCCTGCTTCTGTCGGCCATGCGTCGAGGGGGCAGGGCGGGTATTTGGCGCTCGAAAACGTGCAGGATCCCTCCAATATGGGAGCAATTATCCGCACGGCAGAGGCTTTCGGATTGCAGGGGCTGCTGCTCTCCGAAGGCTGCTGCGATGTGTATAATCCCAAGGTGCTGCGGGGAAGTATGGGCGGCGTGTTCCGGTTGCCCCTGATGGCAGCCGGCCATATGGCCGATGCCGTCACGCAGCTGCAGCAGGCGGGGTTATCCTGTTGGGCTTGCGTGGTGGACGGTGATGCTACGCCTCTTCCCCAAGCGAAACTTATACCCGGATGTATTTGTCTGATCGGCAACGAGGGCAACGGCCTTCGCCCCGAAACGGTCGCAGCCTGTGCTCATCGGCTGACCATTCCGATGAACGGCCGCGCCGAATCGCTCAATGCCTCCATGGCGGCGGGCATTGTGATGTGGGAAATGATGCGGGGCGGTTTCGCCCGGTAGCTTATTTTCATCGGTGTGCTGCCAAAACGAACAGCGTGGACGGAGGGAACACTTATGGACACCCGTCTCTATTGGATTTGGATGCAGCTCGCACTGACTCCGGGCAGCCCCAAGACCGACCCGCTGCTGCGCCGTTTCGGCGGCGCACGGGAGGTCTATGAGGCAGGGCTTGCGACATTGCTCAATGAAGGACGCGAATCGGGCGATTACTCACTGACACCCGGTGAGCAGGAGAGGCTCAAGGGTACGCCCCTGAGTGCTGCCCAGACCGTGCTCAAACAGGCGACAGCGGACGGCGGCTGGCTGCTGACACCCGAGGACAAGCTGTTTCCCTCTCTTCTCAAAGCCATTCCGGGGCTGCCGCTCGTGCTGTACGGACGGGGCGACATGCCCAATTTGGATTTGCTGCCTTCCATTGCCGTGGTGGGGACGAGGGAAACGACCGCTTACGGACGGCGGGTCACGGCGCTGTTGGCCGGAGGATTGGCGCTTGGAGGCGCGGTGGTCATCAGCGGCGGCGC
The DNA here is from genome assembly GCA_023415895.1 of Bacillota bacterium. Classification (GTDB taxonomy): domain Bacteria; phylum Bacillota; class Clostridia; order Oscillospirales; family Acutalibacteraceae; genus Avimonas. Next base: position 1,582 of record JAEZJA010000077.1, on the reverse strand, counting down.
GCGGGGCGTGGATGCCATTGCCCACGAGGCCGCTCTTGCCGCCGGAGGCTTGACCGTGGCCGTGCAGGCCTGCGGGTTGGATGTCAATTATCCCCGCCAGAACGAGGAGCTGCGGCAGAAGATCGGCCGCTGCGGGGCGGTGGTGTCGGAGTTTCCACCGGGGACGGCGGCGCTGCGCCATCATTTTTCTATCCGCAACCGGCTCATCAGCGGCATGGCGCTGGGTACCTGCGTGACCGAAGCACCCGAACAAAGCGGCGCCCTGATCACCGCCCGTCATGCGTTTGAGCAGGGACGGGATGTGTTTGCGGTCGCAGGGGATATGCTCAGTGGGCGCAGTCCGGGGACGGATACGCTGATCCGGCAGGGCGCGCGCCTGATTACGGGCGCACAGGACATTCTGGAGGAATATGAATTCCGGTTTTCCGGTATACTAGACCCGAAGGCGGCCGCCGGTGTGCGCACCGATGCCCGTTTTCGCACCGACCGGCTGGAACTGCTGGCCGGGCCGGAAAAGGCGCCCAAACCCGTGCCGTCGTTGATAACCGATGACGGGTTGCACGACAGACCGGCCGCAAAGCTGGCCGAGCCCACTCCTGCTCTCTATGCCGTTTGCCCCGAGCCGGTGTCGGAGGATGCCCGCACGGTGTTTGAACCCCTCAAAAATGGGCCGCAGCGCATCGGGGCGCTTGCGCAGCTAACCGGACTGCCCGCACCACGCGTTATGACGGCACTGACCGAGCTGGAGATTGCCGGTTGTGTGCGCTGTCTTCCCGGACAGGTGTACACGCTGGTTTAGGGGCATAGGGGTGCAAAAAACGGTCATGCCGGATGATATCCGAACATACCAATGGATAAATAGACAAACAGGCTTCTACGGCCGGAAAACTTTGAATACAGGGTGATGTGACAGTGTCAAAACTGGTAATTGTGGAGTCGCCGGCCAAGGCGAAGACCATTCAGAAATATTTGGGGCCCGGCTATGAGGTGGTCGCGTCGATGGGACACATCCGCGATCTTCCCAAATCGCTGCTGGGTGTGGATATCGAGAACCGCTTCAAGCCTCGCTATATGGATATTCCGGGCAAAACGGCGCTCATCCGCCAGCTCAAGGCCGATGCAGCCAAGAGCGACGGCGTGCTTCTCGCAACCGACCCTGATCGCGAGGGAGAGGCGATTTCGTGGCATCTGGCGCAAATTCTCAAGATGGATCTGGATGCGGAGAACCGTGTGACCTTCAATGAGATCACCAAATCGGGTGTGACGCAGGGCATGGAACATCCGCGCAAGCTGGATATGAATCTGGTCAATGCCCAGCAGGCCCGCCGCGTGCTTGATCGTATCGTGGGTTATAAGCTCAGCCCCTTTCTGTGGAAAAAGATTCGCAAGGGCCTGTCGGCCGGACGTGTGCAATCGGTGGCGGTGCGCCTGATCGTTGACCGCGAAGAGGAAATCCGCGCCTTTGTCAGCGAGGAATACTGGACGATTGATGCCCAGCTGTGCACCCAAGAGGGCGGCCGGGCCTTTGCCGCTCGCTTCAGCGGCACCCAAAAGGGCAAGATCAAAATTTCCGATAAAGAGA
>JAEZJA010000029.1 GCA_023415895.1 Bacillota bacterium | reverse complement strand
CGTCCGACGCGGGGCAGCCGTCCCCGCTCATCCAGCAGGTTGGCCTTGCTGGCAACACCGACGAGCGTGCCCACCGTATTGAAAAGATCAACAAACAGAAATGCAAAAACGACCGCGGCAAATTCTGCGATATGATTAACCGCAAACACGAAATTGAATTTGATAAATGTCGGCGCCAACGAGGGAGGCAACAAAGAGCTGATCCCTGAAAAAGACGGAATCAGCGAATACGCTGCAGCATCAACATTGACCTGATACCATCCGGTCAGCTGAGCGATGATACCCAATACCCAGGTGATCAAAATCCCCCATAGAATAGAACCTTTGATATTGAAATGGGTCATGGCCGAAATCGTCAGAAACCCGACCAACGCCAGCACGACCTGCGGTGTTCCCAAATTACCGAGGGTGACCAGCGAGGAGCTGTCTGCCACGACAATACCCGCTCCCTTGAGGCCTACAAGAATAATAAACAGGCCAATACCCGCCGTTATGCCGTATTTGAGGTTTGTGGGGATGGCATTGACCAGCGTCTCACGGAATTTGAACAGCGACAGCAGAATGAAAAGGATTCCTTCGACAAAGACCGCCGTCAGTGCAACCTGCCAGGGATCGCTAACGCCCTGTGCTGCCAGATCACGGCAAACCGTAAAGGCAAAGTAAGCATTGAGCCCCATACCCGATGCCAGTGCTACAGGGTAATTCGCGAACACTCCCATAAACAGGGTTGCCGCTGCTGCGGAAACGGCTGTTGCCGTAAATATTGCCCCGCTGTCCATACCGGCAGCCGCCAGCATAGACGGGTTAACCGCCAAAATATAAGCCATAGCCAGAAAGGTCGTGATACCGGCTGTAATCTCTGTTCGTACATGGGTGTGATTTTCTTTGAGCTTAAAGAATCTTTCCATACTTCTCCCCCTCATAACCATAGCATGCGCAAGCGTCTTAAGTCTCATTCTCTCTTTCACCGCAATATTCAGTAAGGGGCAAATATTCAATCATTTGAACAGAAAGCGCTATATTCACGCGCAGAGCCTTGCGACCTCCTGCACGCTGTCTTCGCAGCGATCCCACAGCCATAAACCCTTACACTAACAAAGCAGCCGCCTAATGGCGACTGCTTTGTTAGTGTAAGTTATTAAAATAAGAAAACAGAATATGCTATTAGGCGCAACATTGCGCGCGCAGATCGTTTTGTTCCATCACAGCCATCGCCGCACGCTTTTTTCGCATACTGCGGGCACGTCTGGCAGCCTGAGCGGCATCCGCTTTCAACGCGCCGATACAGCACGCCAGAATAATCAGGCGCAAAGCCACCAGCACTGCCGTCAGTACAGGGAAAAGAGAAGGGGTCAGCACACCAGCGCAAAGCAGCTCGATCACAGCGCAGGCCAGAGGAATCAAGGCCATGCGACGCGTACGTCCAAGCTTTGCTCTATTGATCATCCATAAAAACATTCCCGCCATCAATACCACCGTGAAAATACTCAGCAGCATACCCATTCCTCTTTCTTTTTTATACTAACCAATTATAAAACAGATCGTTGGTTTGGCGAACGCTTGTTCAGAACATCCGTTCGTTTTGTATCTTTATTATACACAGCTTTTCCAAAATTGCAAGAGGTATTTGAAAAAATATCGAACAAGAGTTCGGCATTCGTATTGAACATGGTCTTAACCCGGCATCTTCTCTGATCTCAATTCTCTCCATCCGATGAGTAATCGATATCTGGCAACCGTTCATTAATTTGTCTGTGGTATTGTTAAAATCGAACATCCACATCAGGCAGCCGAGATTCAAAGGGTGTTGGTGCCTGACAAGAAAATTCCCCTTGGAATCGTATTGCTATCGCAACACGATTCCAAGGGGAACATAAATAGCTCAGAAGATCCGCGGTTAATCAGATATGCTGTTTCGCCGTTTCCCAGATCGCTATCTGGTTTTCAATACGCGCGCGCTGATCGGCTGTGACGCTTGACAGCATCTGTTTGACCAGTGCCAGCTTCGCGTCAACCGCGTTTATGTTGTTAGTCGTATAAATCAAATTAGGGTCGGTAGGATACCAAGCGATGCTTCTTTGGGTGCATCCCGCGCTGATATCCTCAAGACATTTATAATACTCATACATCGAATCCGCAGCGGTTCCATAAAGCTTGCGGCATGCGTTTCGCAAAATCTGCTCAGAGGTCAGACTTCCATCCCACATGCCTATGGAAGCCACGTACCATAAAGGCCATCGAAGGTCATAATCCTCTTCCGTCTCGTTGTAAACACGCTCCGGCCCCTGATCGTAAAAAATATAACTGACTCCAATACTCTTCCAATATTGTTGGTTCATGATTGCGACTCGTCCCTGAACCCAAGGGATATACTGCCACACCGTCTTGGCGGCGGCGATGTCATACCATTCGTAGATACTGTAGCTCCGGCAATTGACTTTTGACTGCCAGTTTGCCACATTGTCCTTCCAAGTGACGGTATAGGTATTGTTGCTCTCGGGATAATATGATGAGCCCATGTTGAACCCGTAAGACACCGGTTGATACACATTCGTTTCTCGTGTGAATTGAACTTCAAGATTGGGTGACATCGTGAAGGTTCTTGTAGGGGCGTAAAAAGTTGGGAAATGGCTGAGTACGGTTAACTTTTTATTCGGATATTTTTGGGCGACAACAGATGCCACACGATTGGCGAATGTCAATATTTGATCTGATTTTGAACCAAGAGCGGCGCAATCAGAACACTCACACCATCCATCATACCATCCGTCATTCGCTGCTAAGGAAAACTGAGCATAGTTGGGGTTTTGATCAAAAAACTCGATGATTTTATTTCCCATCGTTGTAGCGAGGGATTGATTGGAATAGCAGTATTGCCACCAGTCAACGGAATAAGGATCGCGGCTTCCGTCGACCTGGCAGAACCATTCCGGATGTGTGGAGAAATTGGCTTCTCTGGGGACCAATGCGTAGATCGCGTGGCCATTGACCATTAAATCTCCGCCCTGATACCAATTATATCCCATTTGGCGGTTCGTATTGTATACATTTGTGATACGGCTGGTAAATTGCGGTGTATGCTCGATAGCAAATTTACCAATACGGATGTTTTGTGTTTGAGGGATTACCTGCCACAAGGTATCGGGGCCGTACCACCCGCAGCCCAACGCCTCCAAAAACATGGTTACCGCATTTTGTGTCCCGGTATAATTCCCAAAATCATTTCCTAACAATACCAGACGGTTTCCTAGGGTTTTCAATATTACTTTTTCATTGTCCGGATACCCTGACAAATGATCGAATCCCATTCTGCGGGTATATCTTGAGTCGCCGACCAAAATTAAGTTGCCCGTCTGAATGCCGGAATCATCGGTGATTTCCAGCCGCGCTCCGGTCATACGGAATATCGTTTCCTGAAGATTGACCGCCGCCATCATCACTTTTTCGGGCGCATAGGCCGATACCACGATTTTCGCCACGCGGTTTCCCTGGTCAACAATCCACAAACTTCCCGAGTTGGCTCCATTCGATCCCGGTGTCATTCTAACAATG
>JAEZJA010000011.1 GCA_023415895.1 Bacillota bacterium | reverse complement strand
TCATTTGCCATCGCCCCTGGTTGTATAATGTGACAAAAATACCACGGCCATGATACGCTTTGCCATGATTCCATTATATTCTTATCCTGCTCAGAAATCAACTGATTATCACCGCGATGCCTGATTTTCCCCGATTCTGCCAATGACTACCCTCGATCTGGCGGAAAATTTACACAATATGAGGTTAAGTGAACACCGGCAACAGAGAGGATTGTACCCATGACTGTTTTATTTCATACGCTTGGCTGCAAGGTCAATCAATACGAGACGCAGGCGATGCGCCGCTTGATGGAAAACGACGGCTGGCGCACGGCGGAATATACCGATGCCCCTGCTCAGCTGGGGGAGCCGTTGGTAATTGTCATCAATTCCTGCACGGTGACAGGCGAAAGCGACCGCAAGCTGCGCCAGCTGCTCCGGCGGTGTCGGCGGGAACATGCGCAGGCGGTTTTGGTTCTGACCGGCTGCATGCCGCAGGCTTTTCCGGAGGTTGCGGAAAGCTTCACCGAGGCGGATATTGTTTTGGGGAACGCCGCGCGTCGGGAGCTTCCTCGCTATATTCGCGAGTTCCTGACCATGCACCAGCGCCTTGTGGATATCCAGCCTCATGGCGCCGCTTTCGAATCCCTAGCCATCGACGATTTTCAGGAGCATACCCGCGCGTTTGTGAAGATTGAGGACGGCTGCAACCGTTTCTGCTCCTATTGCATCATTCCCTATGCGCGTGGGCGCGTGCGCTCCAAGCCTCTCGAGGAGCTGCAATCCGAATTGGAGGCATTGGCGGGCAAAGGCTATCGCGAAATTGTGCTGGTCGGCATCAACCTGACGGCCTATGGGCAGGAATGGGGCAAAAGCCTCTGCGATGCTGTGGAGGTTGCCTGTGGCGTGGAGGGGATTGACCGTGTGCGACTGGGCTCACTAGAACCCGACATGATGACCGATGAGGTAATCGATCGTCTGACCGCTCAGCCGAAGTTGTGCCCCCAGTTTCATCTGGCTCTGCAAAGCGGCTGTGGGGCAACGCTGCGGCGCATGAACCGGCATTATACGCCCGACCAATACTGCCGAGTTTGTGACGAGCTGCGCCGCCATTTTCCCGAATGTGCGCTGACGACGGATATCATGGTAGGCTTTCCGGGCGAGGATGAAGATGAATTTACACAGTCGCTGGAATTTGTGCGGGACATCGGCTTTTCGCGCGTGCACGTTTTTGCCTATTCACCCCGGCCGGGCACACCGGCTGCCACCGCCAAGCCGCAGGTATCAAACGAAGAAAAGACCCGCCGCAGCCGCCGCATGATTCAGACCTGCGATGCCCTGCGCGATGCCTATGCCGACCGCTGGGTGGGGCGCTGTGTTCCTGTTTTGCTTGAAACGCGCTGTAAGGACGGCTGCATGGAAGGCTATACCCCCGAATACCTGCAAGTGCGCGTGCCGCTGAGCGGCGGGGAACAGGCAGGCCAGACGCTGACCGTGCGCATTACGGGGCACAGCGACGGCGTTTGCACCGGTGAAAAAGTGTAACTCGGATGCAACGGACAGCCTGCTTTTCTGCACAGTGTGGAGGTGCCTCTCCCTTGTAGGTACCAAGCTTTATTCGTAAACGGAGATGGCGTTCAAGCCACCTCCGTTTTGTTGTCATTGAAAACATGTGTTTACGATTCGATTACGATCTCCATCGCGGACACCCCTCGATTGTACATCGCTTTTTCCACCCCAATGAAATGCAGATGGCTGAAAACACAAGAAGAAAACCAAGAAACAGTAAAACAATAAAGTAGCTTTTTGTGTGATCGTAAATATAACCATACCCAGGGATCAAGACGATGGACGCTAACGGCGCACCCATGGATACCTTGGCAAAAATCTTCTCATAATCCTTATTCCCAAAAAAAGCGAGTGTCAAAATCGGGGCTAGCACCATAATCCCGGAAGTGACCAGCCCGTGCAGAAACGCAGAGATTATAAAGATAGGCACGGCCATTCCCCCAAGGAGAAACCCTACAACGGCTAGAATACCGATGCCAATCAGAATATAACAAGTCTTAAGACTTCCTATCTTATCACAGACAAACCCAATGGCAATTGAGCCTAACGCCATACCTACGGATGAAAAAGAGAGCGCCGTTCCAACCTCATTCAAGGTCAGTCCCAACAAATCGCCATACGTCGGAACATGTTGCGTGAAAACCCCTACTCCTGTTATCGCAATCAGAAAAAATAACAAGAGATAAAACGATATCGATTTAAGAGCCGTACTTTCTGCAATTTGTATGGTGTTTGTATTTTGATCGATGCCACCCTTTGTTGCCTCATTCTCCCCATAAGCGAGTAGATTTTTATCTTGAGGCCTGTTTTTAATAAAAAGAAGGCTTGAGACAATCACCACCGCGAACGTCAATAACCCAACAAAGAGGTAACCCAAACGCCACCCCTTCCCTGCTATGACCTTTGCCGTGATTGGTTGTAGCACCGCCCCAAACCATCCTACGAACGACATTTGAATTCCCATGATTAACCCTTTGTTTTTAACAAACCATCGGTTAATTAAAATGGGGCCTAATAGACTTGATAAAATAGTGGAGCCCATTGCCTGTGGAATGGAAAGAAGATACCAGCCTATCACGTTGTTAAGCGCGCCAAACGCTGCAAAAGATAGCCCCTGCAACAAGGCCCCAAGCACCGCAATCAGCCGTATATCGTATTTGTTGATCAGCTTCCCTGCAAACGGCAGAAAAAAAACAGTAACAATGGACGTGATGCTTAGATAAAGAGATAGAGTTCCTACACCCACTCCTATATCCTGTGAAACCGGAGTTAAAAACATCCCCGCCGTCATATTAATTCCGCCGCCTGAAAAACCGCGGATTAAAATGACGCCAATCAAAACAATCCAAGCATAGTGCAATTTTTTCTTCTTCATTTGGACATATTTCCTTTAATTTGTTCAAGAATTCCTGCCGTTTTCCGAGCAGCGATAATGCTCTGGCTTTTATTAAAAAAGGCCGGCACGCTCATAAGAATATCCTTTTATCCGTTGAGGCTGAAAAATTTCTATTTTTCCCGTTCTTGTGACGTGTACGTAGGTTTCTTTATACCGTGGCTTTCCTTAAAATCCGCGACATATTTTTCTGCCGATACGGCTGCAATCGCACCGTCCGAGGTTGCGGTTACCAGCTGACGCAGTTGCTTTGGTCTTAAATCCCCGGCAGCAAACACCCCGGGAATCCCGGTTTCCACACTATCCTCTGTTAGGATATACCCATCCTCCGTCATGTTAAGAATGCCTTTAAACAATTCCGTCGTGGGCTTATAACCGATAAACACAAAAACACCAAACGTTTTATCCTCTGCACTCACCCTGTATTCCCAGGTTTGACCCGTTTGGTTATTTATAAAGACTGCACCTTCCAGCAAACGATCTCCATACACCTTAATAAGCTCGGTGTGAAATTTGACCTCAATTTTGGGATGCTCCATGACTCGATCGACAAGTGACTGTGCACATTTGAATTTATCCTTACGGACAAGGATGGTTACCTTTTTCCCAAATCGTGTGAGATACAGCGCTTCTTCGGCTGCGCTATACCCTCCCCCAATGACGAAAATATCCTTACCATTGAAGAAAAAACCATCACAAGTCGCACAGTAACTAACGCCACGACCTCGGAATTCTTTTTCCCCCTCACAGCCAAGCTCTTTTGGGTTGGCCCCTGTGGCGGCAATCACACAATAAGCCTTGTATATTTCCCCATCCGCCTCAACGGTTTTGATATCCTGTTCAAGAGATACTTTTGTAATATCACTATATAGGACTTGGCAACCAAATCCCTTGGCTTGAGCCAGCATACGCTCCACAAGCTCAGGCCCGGTAATACTTTCAAAACCGGGATAATTGGCGATCTCATCCGTGGTGACAGCCTGACCGCCTACCTGCTGTTTTTCAATGATGAGCGTTTTCAGCTTGGCTCTGCCTGCATAAATCCCGGCTGTTAGCCCTGCACATCCGGCGCCTAAAATAAGTAAATCGTAGTTTGTATCTGCCTTTGGCACGGCTATCACCTCCATTTTATGAAATGCTTCCCTATCGTTCCTTTCTTGTCATTCGAAAAATAGTATTTCAGCCATTCACTTTTTTATACATCGACACGGCTCCACGGCTTTTACGTCCCGGCGCAGAATAAAAAAGATGATAAAGAACAAAATAAACCTTATCCTATCAAAAAAGTGTCATCTAAAGGACTGTGGGGAAACATGAAAAAACTAACGGATAAAATTGCATTAGTTACCTCTGCATCCAGAGGTATAGGACTTGCCTGTGCCTTAAAACTAGCAGAGCATGGAGCAACCGTTTATATGGGCGTTCGCAGAATGGAGGATACACAGAAAATCTGCGATGACTATAGAAACAAAGGGTATCAGATGATACCGGTGTTTTTTAATGCAGCCCAAAAGGAAACCTACGACAAAATGGTGCAGGATATTTGTGAGAAAGAGCATCGTATTGATATATTGGTAAACAATTTTGGCATAGGAAAGCCTGCTGATGATCTCAATTTGGTCGATGGAAGCACGGAATCTTTTTTTGAAATCATTGATATGAATTTAGGGAGCGTCTATCGGCTTACCAAGAG
>JAEZJA010000280.1 GCA_023415895.1 Bacillota bacterium | reverse complement strand
GCTCTTTTTTTCGTCTGGATCCAGACCGACTTTCTGCATGGCCAATCGGATATCGTTGTCAGATATCTTGTTTTGAATCTGCGCCAGAAATTTTAGATTTTTGAATCCGGTATAGCCCGGAATGAAGCCGGGGTTTTCAATCAAAACACCTGTACTGTCCGGAAAAGAGATATCCTTTCCTAAAATTTTTCCGTCGATACTGACTGTTCCTGAGGTCGGAACAATCAGGCCACAGATAGCACGCATAAGCATGGTTTTTCCCGAGCCGTTCTTACCGACAAATCCATAGATTTTTCCGCTATGCAATTCCAAATTAATGTCGTCCAGTACACATTGCTGTGACAGAGTTTTTTTGTATCCAGCTATTTTAATAATCAACGATGAACACATCCTACATGTTTAAAGTATGTCTTTCTTTTTAACCAGTACTAATCCGAGAAAATATGAGACGATGGTCAGGCACAGCGCGGAGCAGAAGCCAGCTTCTGCTGTAATGCTAACGTTTCGTGAGAATGACGCGTTCCTGCTGATCATGGTAAAATTAAATATCAGAATCGGGTTGCAGTAAAAAGCCGAAGCCACCAGATAAATGATAACAAGGAGAAAGCTATAAATTGGTTTCAAAAGCAAGCTTATGGCTATTTGAAAAGCAGAAACAGCAATGGAAATAGCCAGTGGAAGCAGGAAAAAAACCGTAACACCTTCAAAGAAACCGGTGTCGCCAATATAAATATTAGAAAAAGTGTTGCAGATTATTACATTTCCGCCGGAAGAGGTATCTCCAAAAATCAACGAGAAAATGCAGGTGGACAAAATAAGCACAAAATAGTAAGCGAGCACCGTCAGAATACACCATAAAAATTTGCTTGTCCACCACCGTGCTTTCGATTTTACCCTAAGAATAATGGGGCATGCGCTTTTCTTTAGATCATCACGGAGATAGAAGCCAACTATTAACGACAAGAAGGCATGAAAAATGAACCAAACGAGAGATAACTTAATGCCCTTATTTGTGTCGGGATCAAACGGGAGATTCCCTGCGAACATATTGATTAGAAGATCCGGTATGCCGATTATCTCCGAGGTGTTTGCAAATCGAGAATATAAGTGCACGTTATGCACAAATGACACTGTAGCAAAGGAAAAGAACAGCGCAGCTATGAGATAATACTGCCACCGTCGAATAATTCCGCCATAAATATCATGACGAAGTAATGTTCGCGAATCATGAAATGTCATGCATTCAGAAAGTCCTTTCTTTTGATAAGTTTTAAGGCAATAATTACAGCCAAGGCGGCAATGAGCGGGAATATAATGAAATATACAATTTTTGACGGGGTATTCATGTAGACTTCCTCGATGCCAGTTAAGCCGGATAGGCTACAGATTGCTTGATATAGTAGCTTAAAAATATTTATGAAGGACAAAACAAAAATGATCAGGAAACAAAACACTTTCTTCAGGATGAGGCTTAGAGCTATGGCGATGGATGAGTAAAGCATCAGTGAAAGGAAGCTTTTCAGAGCGGTGATCATAATCACACGAAACAGACTGATGTCGAGAATATACGATTTTGAAGAGTAGAAGCAGCTGCTGTAGTCACTCCAGTTTATCGCTACCGGTGTAAAAAGCCCGCCGACGACAAAGGCCGTTCCGGCCAAATATAGTGAAAACACGGCAGCAACAATCAGACTTGTAGTAAACTGATTGGCAATGACTGCTTTCCTCTTGTGAATTCTAAGAAGGTAGTTGGCTGTATGACGCTGCTCACAGGTCATCATTATTAATGTGACTGAAAGCGGAGTCCACAACAGGTTGATGAAAATGCTGTTGTTCACAGAATCCACGTAGTCGCCCACACAGGGTATGCCTTGGGAAATAATCATAGCGCGTGCAATATATGCAAAGAACAGCAAAACCAGAAAAGGCGTAGCCAAGCCATGGAAAGCAATATGCCAAACAGATAATTTTATTTGTGCGAAAAGTATGGAAGATGAGCTCTTAAAATTATTGGACATCTTTTTTTACCCCAATGAGATAGTAAGGAAAAAAAGAGAGAATAAAGAACAATAGTGCCATAATAATAACGGACATAGTGGTACTTTGTTCTCCCGTGGTCGTTAGCAACTTTCTCAGACTGAAGCCATTCCAATCCATAAACTCGCAGACCAGAGAAGAAAATATGTATATAAAGAATGGAAATATCAAGGGCAGAAAGCTTTTGAAGGAGAAATAGGTGACCACAAGCGCTGTACAGGCCAATAGTCCTGAAAAGACAAAGACGATGCCGATGTACAGAAGTATGTATGAAAACGGGTGTGTAAAGAAAAGGCCTGCCCATTTATGAATTGAGAAAATATTCGTATATGCATAAGAGGCTTCCGGCATCATTGTTGGTAAAAAAGCAGCTGAAATTGCAAAGCTTGAGATCATCGGGATTGCGACAGCGCACCCACCGCTAATAAAGACCGAAATGTACTTAGCCAATAAATATTGACTTTTATTTGCTCGTGTGCAGATGCTTTTTATGTACCCTTCATTCAAATCTGTAAAGAAGGAACCGCCAAAAGGCAGTACGGCCAGAATGGGAAGAATTAAATAGAATATGTTTTGTTGTAAAAAAATATTGTGGCTGCCAATCCAGTTTGTATAGGACACTTCCAAAAAGTCATCAAGAATAAAATCAGTGGAAAAAGTCAGATTCTTATTGATACAAAACGGAAATCTTTCGACTGAATACCATAATATCAAGCCGCCGGATATGCATAAAGATATAACAAAGAGCTTGCTCGAAAAGCTCCTTTTGAGTTCGTTTTTTAAAATATTAGTCATTATTTATCCCCGGTAAATTGTAAAATCAAATTGAACATATAAAAAGTCCACAGCGATGGATTGATCTGTTAGAATAAAGTTCTCACACAACACTCTGACAGAAGGAGCCCATCGCCATGGACAAAAGCTATTC
>JAEZJA010000227.1 GCA_023415895.1 Bacillota bacterium | reverse complement strand
CGTCACTCCATTACCATGCCCGAAATCGAAGAAGCCACCATCAAGGTGGTGATGGGTACCGAAAAGCGCAGCCATGTGATCACCGACAAGGAAAAGAAGCTGACCTCCTATCACGAGGCTGGGCATGCTGTGGTGACTTACTACTCGCCGACGCAGGATCCTGTCCATCAGATTTCCGTCATTCCACGCGGTATGGCGGGCGGCTATACCATGAGCCTGCCGCAGCACGATCGTTCCTACCGTCTGCGCCAGGAAATGATCGAGGATATTCAGGTGCTGCTGGGCGGCCGTGTCGCCGAAGCGCTGGTATTGGGCGATATTTCGACCGGCGCTTCCAACGACATTGAGCGTGCCACCGAGACGGCACGCAATATGGTCATTAAATACGGTATGTCTCAGGATCTGGGGCCCATTTTGTATGGTTCCTCCGATTCCAACGAAATTTTCCTCGGTCGTGACTTTGGCCATACGCGCAATTACTCCGAGGAGGTTGCCGCCAAGATTGACCGTGAGGTGCAGTCCATCGTTACCTCCTGTTATGCCGAGACACAGCGCAAGCTGTCCGAGCATATGGATAAGCTGCATGCCGTCGCCAAGTTCCTGTTTACCAATGAAAAGCTCGAAGGTGCGGAATTTGCTCGTATCATGAAGGGCGAGTTGGTTGTGGAGGGTGAGATCGGCGATGTCACGGAGAAAAACGAGGCTCCTGAAACCACGAATGCCGTTGATCCGACTCAAATGTAATATTTAGAAACAATACTGCGAGCCGTCTGGTGAAAACCAGACGGCTTTTTTTGTGTTGATAAATCACATTCCGAACATCATATTTACGAATGGCCGCACGATATGCATTTGTTCGGAGTGTAAATTATGTTCTCAAACGATGTAATAATAAACAAAAATAATCGTTTATATATTTCACAATATAGTAGCTAGAGTACAAATATAGTCGGTAATAGTCATTTACATAATAAGGAATATAAGAGTATGCTTGGCATGTACAATAGCCATGGATGTATGAAAAGAAAGGAGCTGGTCCCTATGTGGGTATCCGGGTAAGGCAATCGGCGAGATAAAATGATGTGAGGGAGGCTGAATTATGAAAACAAAGGTTTTGCGCGGTATCAAGGTTTCCTGTTTTATCCTGATAATCTCACTCCTGTTTACAATCGCCGGTTTTCCCATGGTGAATGTCGGAGCCGCAACCACCGGGTATATTGCCAAGGTGAGCGTGGACAAAGCCCGCTATGCACCGGGAAACACCGTTACCATCACAGCCAACCTGCAGAATACGACCTCAACCAACTGGAGCGGAACGGTGTATCTGAGCATCTATCATCATGAAACACTAACGTATTCGACGTCCAAGACCGCTTCTGTATCCCAGAACTCCACGGGTACGACATCCTTTACCTGGACGGCGCCGTCAACCGATTACAGGGGGTATCTCGTGAAGGTTTATGTATCCTCCAGCGATTACAAGACGGCGGCGGTGGATGTTTCGAGCGATTCCTCGAAATTTCCGCGCTACGGATACATAGCCAAATACGATGCCTCGACAACGAGTGCAACGGTGACACAGCAGATCCAGACAATGGCCAAGGACTACTATATTGACATGTACCAGTTCTACGACTGGATGTGGCGGCATGAGGTGCCGCTCAAGAGAACGAACGGCGTCGATGTGGATTCTTCCTGGGAGGATCTGTTCTACAACACCGTGTCGCTGAGTACCTTACAGAATTACATGAACGCGGTGCATAATTACAACGGAACGGCCATGGCGTATATGATGTCCTATGCCGCCAGAGAAAACTATTCCAATTATGGAGTGAACTATCAATGGGGGCTTTACTGGGATGCCGCACGGCAGTACCAGATGGACTTCAATTTCAGCAACGGGCATTGCATCTATATGTTTGCTCCCACCAACGCTGCCTGGCAGACATTCATTTCCAACGCCTATAAGGATTGCATCAATACGCTGGGCTTCGATGGGATCCAGATGGATCAGATGGGTCAGAGAACGAACATCTACGATTTTAATGGCAACAGCTATGACGTCGAAAACTCATTCTCCAGCCTCATCAATGCCGTCAAGACCTCGCTGACCTCCAACAATGCCAACAAGGATATGGTTACCTTTAATATTGTGGATGGTACAGTCAACGGTTGGGCTCTCAACGATGTATCCACCAACGCCAACACCGATTTCAGCTTCAGCGAAATCTGGTGGCTGTCCAACGGATACAACGACATGCGCAATTACATCGAGCAGCTGCGCTCCAAGAGCAACGGAAAAGCAGCGGTTATGGCTGCCTACATGAATTACAACCAGAATTGCGGCGCGGCCTCCTACGAAGCGGAGAACGCTACCTATTCCGGGGTGGATGTGGCTTCGGATCATACGGGGTATACTGGTACAGGCTTCCTGCAGAACTTTGCCCAGCAGGGCGATTATGTGCAGTTTACCATCAACGCTCCCGAATCCATCACCTATCCGCTGGTCTTCTCCTACGGCAACAACAGCGGTTCTAGCGCGACTCGCACGATCTATGTGGACAATGTCAACGTCGGCAAGGCTACCTTTTATCAATGGGGCACCTGGGACGTGTTCAAGCAGGATGCGTATATTCCGGTGTATCTGACGGCGGGTACGCATACCATCAAGGTTGCCTACAACAGCGATGACGTCAACGCTATCAATCTAGACAGCTTGACGCTGGGCCAGTTCAATGAAAGCTCGGTTCGTCTGGCGGACGCCCTCTTTGCAGCAAGCGGCGCCTCGCACATCGAAATCGGCGCGGGTCTGGACGATGTGGTCATGCTGGGCAATGAATACTACCCCAATATGAGCAAAAACATGTCGCTCAGTCTCAAAGCGGCGATGAAGAACCACTACAAGTTCATCACGGCGTATGAAAATCTGTTGTTTGATGAGGACTTGACCTATTCCGATCAGGGCAACCAGTATATCAACATTTCCGGACAGACCCTATCCGGCAACGGCACTGCGGGATCCATCTATCACATGACCCGCATGACGAGTGACTACGATATTCTCCACCTGATCAACCTGTCATCCGAATCCGACAACCAATGGCGCAATACCACCAGCGCTCCCACCACCAAGACCAACCTCCCGGTCAAGTATTATCTGTCTCCGAATTCCAGTGTGACCGGCGTGTATCTGGCGTCTCCCGATCTCAATGAGGGAACGAGTCAGTCGCTGTCCTATACCACGGGAACAGACAGCACAGGCTTCTATGTATCCTTTACCGTACCCTCTTTGGCTTACTGGGATATGATCTACATCAAGCGCACCGTAACCATTCCCTCCTCCAACCGGTATGAAGCCGAGTTGGCGATCAAGACCAATGTGACTACCAACACCAACCATACGGGCTACACCGGTACGGGTTTTGTGGATGGCTTTGCCGAGGTGGGCGATGAGATCACCTTCCAGGTCAGGGTCACGTCGGACAACAATTACCAGCTCAACTTCCGGTATGCGAACAATACCGGCTATACGGCGACCAAGCATGTATACGTGGACGGCAACTATGTCGGGACGCTGAGCATGTCCAACCTGAGCAATTGGGACACTTGGAGCACCGCATCGCTTTCCACCTATCTTACCCAGGGCGTACATACCGTGTGCATCTATTACGATTCGTCGGATAACCACGCGGTCAATCTCGACAATCTGATTATTAGTTGAATGAGAAAGGAAGAAAAATCATGAAAAAAACATGGCGAAAAAATGCGCCCAAAGCCTTGGCTCTCGCGGCTGTATTGACCATGCTGTTCAGCTTCGGCCCCAGTTCGGTGTTTACAGCCAGTGCCGTAACCTACGGAAAAACCACCTATGAAGCCGAATCGGCGACCAAGTATAACGTCAATACCAACACCAATCACACGGGATACAGCGGAACGGGCTTTGTAGACAGCTACGGCGATGTCAACGATTATGTCCAGTTCTCCATCACCGTGTCCACGGCGCAGGATTATATCCTCCGTTTCAAGTACTCCAATTATACCGGCACGACCAACGTCCGCGCCATCTATGTGGACGGCACCTATATCAGCAACGCCTATTTCAAGGATGTGGGCAGCTGGGACACGTGGGGTACGTCGGATGTCGGCACCAACCTGACTGCGGGTACGCATACGGTCAAAGCGCTGGTTTCCAACAGCTCTGACGGCTTTATCAATCTGGATAACTTGGTCGTCACCAGCCGTCAGGAAACCGTGCGAGCTCTGTATCAGTCTAACTGGAGCAACCAGATCGCTATCTGGAAGGCCAGCCATTTGGCCAACAACGACACGACCAGCACGGGCGGCCCGCGCATTGACGAGCTGCACTATTCCGGCAACTGGGAGCTCGATCAGATCAACGATTATTCCGGTTTCTTCCGCGACGAGACCAACAGCGTCAAGTATGACCAGATCCATAATTTTGATTCTGAGGCCTACTATGACGAGAGCGGCGTGCTGCACACCAATTATCTGGAATACAACGGCAGCTATCTCCCGAATATGGAGATTTCCAGAGATTATGTGATGGTCCCCAACGAGGACTATATGGTGGTACGGTATTCGCTCAAAAATACGGGCAGCTCCAGTCTCACCTATAAGGTGTTGGATATGTTCCATCCAAAAAATTCGGGTTCCAACACGCTTTCGGCAAGCTATGATTCCACCCGCAAAGCGATTATCTTCAACATGAGCAACGCTTCGCAGCCTTACATGGCGCTGGGTGCGTTCGCCGCTCCTACAGCCTATCAGGTTGCCAACGATGCGGACAGCTCCACCTCCAGCGCCACCTGCGCAGCCTGGTATACCTTTGATGCTACCGGCACGCTGAAGAACAATGGCAGCGTTTCGGCGGCGGACACATCAGGAGCCTTCATGCAGAGCGTGACGGTTGCTGCGGGCGCAACACAGAATGTCTATTTCTATGTGGTGCTCAACTCCACGCTGAGCGGCTTACAGAGTGCCTGTGATGAGGTTCGTGCGCAAACGGGCGCCTATTGGTACACATCCGTTGCCAGCACCTATTCCACATGGTTCTCGGGCGTTACGGTTCCTTCCTTTACGGATGCGGGCATGTTGGCTACGTACAAGAGAAATCTTGTGATGATCAAAAACTGCACCCGCCCGGGTACGACCACAGCCGACGGCGCATTCCCGGCCACCACGAACTCTTACAACTACGGCTACAAGGTTTGGGCACGTGATTCGGCGGTTACAGCTATGGCACTCGATGCCTGCGGCCTGACGACCGAAGCGGGACGGTATTGGAACTGGTTGGCGGCCAGACAGGCCTCCAACGGAACCTTCGAGACCTGCTACAACTTCTGGAACAATACCGATGCCAACTTTGTGGAGCCCGAGTACGATTCCATGGGCTTCTTCCTGATCGGTGTTTACAAGCACTATCTTGCGACCGGCGACAGCACCTTCCTAAACAACATTTATGATGAAGTGCAGCTGTGCGCCAACTACATCATGAACAACATCAACACCGCCGGCTTTGGCCCTGCCGACTTCAGTATCTTTGAAGAGTCAGACAAATACGGCTATTACACCTACACCCAGGCCGGTTACGCGATGGGTCTCAAAGCAGCCGCTCTGATGGCCAGCATTAAGGGCAACGAGACGCTGGCGGACAGCTACAACGGCGCGGGCAGCACCATCCTGACAGCCATGAACCGCGATACGACGAGCGGCGGTCTGTGGGATAACACCAACAAGTACTATGTACGTCTGGTTTATACCGACGGAACCATCGGTACACAGGTCGACAGCTCCACCAACATGATGTTCGCACTCGGCGCCATGGATGCCAAGAGTTCCCGCTCAGCCAATCACATCAGCAAGGTTGAAGCCATGTGCGGCAGCGATACCTATGGACTGTGCCGTTATCCGGATGATGACTTCTATGGCGATTCGCCCTGGAGTCCCGGCGGCAACGAAGCTCTTGAAGATTCTCCCTCCTGGCCGCAGATGACCATGTGGGATTGCGTCTATCAAAAGCTCGCCGGCAATACCTCCAAGGCCTATGCCATGCTGCAGTGGTTTGTTTCCCGCACGGCGACCGGTTACATGGTCACGGGCGAGTGCATCAGCGATGTGACCGAACAGCCTTGCGTGAGCACGGCTTCCGAACCGATTACAGCTGCCTCCTACATCATTGCCTGCCTGCAGTATTACAACCTCAAGGATGCCCGTGTGTTTGCTTCCGAGAGCAACGCGGCTTGCTACAAGTCTCTGACAGTGACAAGCGGCGCCAGCGCGGACTGGTCGCAATATACCTATGTTCCGTATTATACCGATCCTGTGGGCGACACGGCCGTCAGTGACAGCGATACGGACATTGCCAAGGTCTATATTTCCAATGACGCCAACAACGTCTATGTGCGCATCAACAATGTGTCGGGTACTTTGACTTCCTCCAACAGCACCAACGATTTCCAGATGTCGGTCTACACCGAAGCCTTCGGAAGCGGTGCGACCACCAAATCCACCACGGCTAACGGAACCAACCTCAAGCGCAACATGGCCTACTGGTTCACCCGCAAGAACGTGGACAGCGGCTTCAGCAAGTATACGGTTTCGAGCAGCGCCTGGACGTATAACAAGGCCATCACCTCTGTGATCGCTCCTCAGTGGGATCCGAGCACAGGCGGAATGGAAATTGTGATTCCGCGCTCCGAGATCGGGTCACCTGCCAACGGAGCCTGGGGCCATATCACGGTCATGCTCCAGCAATACAGCGGCGGCAGCTACGTCGATCAGGATTCTTACCGTTTCAACTATTGTCTGAAGGGCAGCAGCGACAGCTGGCTGTACGGCAACTTCGAATAAGCGCTTCTAAGAAACGCTTCGTTTAAACAAGCAGAGCCGCCTGTCGGATGGAATCATCCGGCAGGCGGCTCCGTCGTTTTTATACGTCAATGGTGGGCTGACCGTCTTTGTCATGGTTTATCTGAGGAGACAGAGGGTTGCCATGGAGGTTTAGGTATTGCGTGGGAGTCATACCTGTCGCCTTTTTAAAAAAGCGGCTGAAATAATAGGGATCATCAATGCCGACCAGGTAGGCGATATCGGTGAATTTCAGCGAAGAGGTCAGAATCAGCTCTTTGGCCTTGGCAATACGAATGGTATTGAGATAACCAAAAATGCTCGTGCCCGTGAGTTTTTGAAAGACACGGTTGAGATAATCGTAATTGGAGTCAAACTCCGCTTCAATTTCCGCGCTGGTGATTTTTTTGGAGTAGTTGCAGTTGAGATAATTGAGCAGTTTGGCCGCATTGGTGTAGGATTTGGACAGATGCTGCTGGGAAGAAAAAATCGCGGTATTGATGTATTCTCGACTAATTTTCAACAGCAGTTCGGACAATCGCCACGACGCAAGCTCACGATAGCTTTCATAGCGGTTGTAAAAATCCGTCATGGTTATGTTCAGAAGCTCCAACAACTCGCTGGAATTATCACAATGAATATGCTTGGGCAGATAGCTGGAGGGAGAAGACGTATAGCCGTCCACATAGCAATTGCTTTTGAGCGTGTTGGCGCGGTTTTGAATGAGCTCCTCCCGGATCTCCTCCCAGCACTTGTTCCCGGTTGGGGTCAGCCCGTTGTGACGAAAATGCAAATAGTAGTAATTGCAAGTCGCTTCCCGGAAGCCCTGATGAAAAAGGCCGGGCTCTAAAATCAGCATATCGTTTTTGTGCAGGCTATACCGCTTGCCGTTTTCCTCGATAAACAGGTCGCCGCTTTTGATGAAATAGAGCGCATATTCATTCATTGTGCGCTGAAAATGACTCCATGGCTGCGTATACGATATATAGC
>JAEZJA010000194.1 GCA_023415895.1 Bacillota bacterium | reverse complement strand
AAATCCTGACCAACGCGGCTTATCTCGCCGCTTCGGAGCATGGAGGACTCAAAAACCGTCATATTGTGGAGGCGGTACGGCTGAATTTTTTCAAATACGGTAAGATTCTGACCGCTGAGGATTTCGGATATCTGGCGAAATAACACAGACCTTGGCCGACTGAAAGGCAGACAGGCATAGCAGTGACCGGACATGAAGGGTAACCGGTATTTTCGTAAGGTAAGCACTTTGGATTATCAGAAAGGATTTGTGTGAATATGGCTGAAAATTGGGAATACGAGTTTCTGAAAGTGATCGGGGAGGCCCTCGAGGAAGTCTCCAACGGCGTACAGCTCAGCGGGGATGAAGACAAGCCCGTGTTGGCTATACATATGCCTATGCTGTCTGACCAGACGCTGAATCTGCCTCTGGAGATCAGTGTCGAGCATATTTTGCCCTCTACGTCGCAGATACAGATGTATGCGCTGATTTGCAGTGATGTTCCCGAGGAAACGATCACGGCGGTGGAAAAACTGCTGCACCGACTCAACGAATTTCTGTGTGTCGGCAACTTCGCCATCTTCTACGGCCGCAATCAGGTGTTCTACAATTACGGCTATGTCGTCGATCCCGAGACGGATGCCCATGTCACATTGAAAAATATCGGTATGGCTCTGGATATCATTATGGCGACGGTGGATGTGGCGTATGCCAGCATTCTGCATGTTGCCGGTGGAACACAGACCTTTGAGGAAATATTGGACGCGGGAATCCCCGTCATACAATAGGAGGTGAGAGGTTATGCCCGAAACCGAGCGCATTTCCCAGCCGACAGAGCAGCAGAGCACGCAGGATGTGCAGCCCAAGGCAGAGCCATCACAGGAGCAACCCACCAGTGAGCCGAAAAAAAGTGTCGCACAGCTTCGGGAATTCTGGCAGAAGCGTGCAGAGAAAAAGCAGGAAAACGGCACGGCAGATGATCAGAAAGAAGCTGCTGCGGATCCTAACCCTCAAGAAGCCGAAAAGCTGAAAAATGCGGATCCAAGCGCCGCCCCGCCCACTCTTTCCGCTGATGATGGTGCCAAGACCGCACCCGCAGATAAACCCGGGGACAAACCCGCAGACAAACCCGCGGAAAAGCCCGCAGACAAACCCGCCGATAAGCCCACTCCTCCTTCCGAAGGGGAGAAAGCAAAGGGCGGTTGGAAAACGGGTGCCAAGCCGACTGGCCAGCCGGGCGAGAAAAAGACTGGCAAGGCCGCTGAGAAAAAGGAAGACAAGACCAAGCCCAAGGATCTTCCACCCACTGTACCGCCTAAGAAACGGCCTCCGGTCACGCCCAAGCCTTCACCCACACGTGCGGATGAGCTCAAGACCAAGTACGTGACCCAATATGCACAGGATAAGGCCAACGAAGAAGAAACGCTGAAAGCCACGGCCGGCATCGTACCGACAGGTGGCGGTGGCGGAAGCGGCGGAGGTGGAGGCGGAGGAACGCCTCCTGCTCCTCCTGCCCAGCAGCCCGGCTTTTTGTCCAAGGTGAAGAGTGGGATTGATGAACACAAGGACACGGCCGATTCCGTGGTCGATGTCGGTACCTCTTTGGTGGGGAATGTGACGGATTCTCTTGACCTAGCCGGCGCGATCCAAACAGAAAAAGAAAAGAAGCAGGCCGAGGCGGAGGGGAAGGAATACGAGGAGTCCGATGACCTTGGCGCCAGCGATTACATAGGTGGCATCACCAGCATTCTGGGCGGAGGGTACAACACGCTGTCCGGCGGCTATGGGCTGTTCTCCAACGCCAAGGACGCTGACAAAAAGCGCAAGAGCGGCAACAAGGTCGGTTCTCGTCTTGCGGGTCTGGATGCGGCGAGCAGCGCCGCCGGTATGCTTGGGGGGATTTCCTCCATGGGCAGCGGCATCTCGACATTGGCAAAAAATAAAGAGGCGGGCAGTGTGTTCGGCTTTGTGGGCAACGGGATGGATTTGCTGAGCGGCGGTCTGGATATGGTCAAGTCGGGTATGCAGTTGAGAAGTTACAACAGTCTGAAGAAAAAGCAGCAGGACATGCAAGGCGGGGCAACAGCAAAAGGCACGGCCTCTTCGGCAGAATATGGGCGGCTTAAGGGCGCTGCCAAGGGGAAAGCCCTTGGCAAGGACGAAGCCGGTGCGCTGTTAAATGCGCGCAGTGCCAAAAAGAGAGACAAGGGCTCGGCACAGGCATTGGAAATGGCCAATGGGTTAGCCGGGGTAAAGGCCGCCGAAGGCAATAAGGGTATTGGCGCCAGTGTTGCAAAGTTTGGTGCGGCGGGGGCTGGCTTAATTGCCAATATTGCAAAAAAAATCGGTGGTATTACGGGGAATGCCATCGGATTGGCGGCAAACGCGATTACAACTCTTGGCAAGGGCGCGGCTGCAGGCCTAAGTGCGTCGAATAGACGGGATACGGCGAAAGCAACTTCGGCCATGAAGGAGCAAATGGTTCGCAAAGTGGTTGAGAAGAAGAAGCAAAGCTTTGTGACTAAAAAGAAAGCCGATGAGGCCGATCATGTGACCGACAAGGAAGCTGAGCAGATTGTGGTCAACCGGCTGAATGTGAATACACCGATTGACGATACCGGTGACCCGCTTCAGGGCAATATCGATACAATTTATAAGGAAATCGCGTCGCAGAACGCCGATTCCATTCTGATGAACAGCGGCGCAGAAAAGACAAAGCTGCTGGATGCTCTCGGGCTGGATGATCGTGCAGACAAAGCCACCATTATGGAAGCCCTGGGGGCGGGCGGTGACTGACAGGTTTTGAATACAATGGGTGCGTATGGCCGCTGTTTGCTACGCCATACAGCGGTCATAAGGCGCGACAGGTGAAGTTGCATTGGGAGTGTTCCGGGTATTCCGACTGTTTGGGAGGAGCTATGGTTTTTTCTGAAGGCTATACCAACGCAAGAAAGCTTAAATTCCGGGACAACGGTGCCGGGTTTATTCGGCCCGTTGCGTTGCTCGATGAATTAAAGGGAGAGACCTGTCCGCTGGTAATCGTCAGCGGCATGGCTGGTTGCGGAAAGACCTCTTTATTAAGCTGTCTGGCAGCCGAGCTGCCAAAGGCGGCGGTGTGTATTCTGGATAAGAGCGACCATGATGAGGCCGTCATGCTCAGCGATGTATATCATGCGCTGCGCGCGGTTTGTCCCGAGCTTTCTATACCCGAGGGCTGCTCGGCGGAGGCGGCAATCAACCGCATGGTGGGTTCCGCCAATCGGCAGGGCGTTTCCATCCTGTTTGATCAGTATGTCTGCGCGGCAGGCAACCGAGCCGATGATATTCTGCGTTATCTGATTGAGAACCTCGAGGGGCAGGTGATTCTGGCGTCGCGTACGATACCGGATTTTGCCGCGCGCTACAGACTTGCCGGTTTGTGTCATGTCGTCGAGGGACACCGCCTGCTTCTCAGCCGTGAGGCTATCTGCGGTGCGCTGTCCAAGCACGCAGGTTATCAAAGCGGCGAGCAAACGGCTAGGGCAGAACAGATCTTGGAGTACACGGGCGGCTGGGCGGCAGGTGTCGCGTATGCTCTTGACCATCAAGCCGAGCTCCAGACGATGGATGGATCGGATGCCTGTCTGGAACAGTTTATTCAGTCGGAAATTCTCGGGCCAATGAATGGCGCAAGCTTGTCTTTTGTGCAAAAAACCGTGTATTTTGACCGCTTTGATGCGCGTCTGGCAACCGAGGTCTTTTCCCTGACGGATGCGCCGCACCTTCTATCATGTTTACAGAAAAGTACTCTGTTTCTTCGTCAGGACGAGGCGGGCTTTTCTTACGCGCCGCTTTTTCGCAAGGCTGTGCAGGGGACAGTGTCGTGCGAAAACAAACAGTCGATCATGAAGAGCCTTTCTTCCTATTATTTTCGCCGCAAACAATTCCCCCAGGCAGTTGCCATTGCCTATGAAAATAACGATGCGGGGACTGCCTATACAGCAATCGCCGTATACGGTCAGGCAATTCTTCGCTCGGGACGGCTGGATTTGCTCGGCCAATGCATTTCGGTCGTGGACAGGCAAAGCGTGGCGGACGACCCGGCAGCTCTGGGCGTAATGGCGCAATATTATTATGGCATCGGCAACTATGAACGCATGGAGACCTATTTCAACTGGGCAGACAGTCTGTTTGGAAAGGAAAACAACTACAGCGTTCTGCGCAGCTTTTACCGCGGACTGCTCCGTTATCCGAATGATCCCACGCTCTACCGCAAGCAGGTCAATAACGCGCTGCTTTATTTTCAGGACGTTCATATGCCCCTCCCCTTCCTGCTCGAAAAGGAGCGTAAGGTGCTCGAGGAGATCCGTGCGAGCAACCATTCGGAAACGAGCGGCGGGGCAGCACAGCCTCTGGATGTGCATATGTTCGGGAATTTCCGCGTGATAATCACCAAAGACGGGTACGAGCTACCCTGGAGGACACGCAAGGGCGCTGAGCTGTTTGCCTATCTTCTCAGCCTTGGCGGACAGACGGCCGAACGCGGCAAGCTGCTGGATATCTTGTGGGAGTATGAGATTCCCAACAACGCGGTGCCTATGCTCCACAACATGATCTACAACCTGCGCAAGGAGCTGGCCGTGTACCAACTGGAAAATGTGATTCTGTATAAGAATAAAAAATATAGTCTTGATTTGTCGCTGATTCACACCGATATGGACGCAATTGGCTCCATCTGTACGGCCGTTTGGGAGAAGAATGTCTCCAGGCTGGTGGAAGACGCTGACCGGCTTTCGGAATACTGGGGCACCTATCTCCAGAATATCGACAGCACCTGGGTCAACGACATGAAGGAGTATTATGACCGCGTGTTTGTGGAGGCCTCGCTGATGCTTGCCCGGCACTATGAAAAGCAGGAGCTTTATGAGCGGGCGCTCCACTGCCTGAACAATGCCTGCAAGGTGGACAGCTATTCAGAAAGGGCGATGGAGCGGCTGCTGCTTTGCCTGTCGGCTGCGGGCAAGGTCGATAAGCTGCGTCAGAAATACGCTGAGTTTGAAG
>JAEZJA010000151.1 GCA_023415895.1 Bacillota bacterium | reverse complement strand
ATGACGCAGCAGGTTGAGCTGGCCGGTCAGCGTAATCTCCGCCTCGGCGGACTCCTGAACGAGCTGATAAAAAGCGTTGAGCGCTGGAGCGCAAACCAGTCCGTTCTCCCCCAGCGCCGCCATCAGGCATTGCACCTGCGGCAGATTGATATCCGCCAGCGCGCATCCACCAAAACCAGCCGTCAGCGCTTTGGCAAGCACCTCAAACGTCTCATTGTCAACATCGCGATCAAAGCGGCACACACGGCTGCGCAGCAGGCCCGAGCCCGTCATCAGCAGCAACGCTGCCGAGCGCGTCGAAACCCGCAGCACCTCGATACGCCGGATATAAGCACAGTTACCCGAGGGAAGGGTCGTCACCGCTGCACATCCGGTTGAGGAGGCCAACGCCTGCGATGCCTGCTCAAAGAGATGGTCGGGATCGTTGGATGCCTGGCGCAGTACGCCGTCGATTGCCTGACGATCCTCCTGTGTCAGGGCCTGTCGGCACATAAGCTTGTCAATGTACAGACGGAAGGCAGCGGCAGTGGGTACACGACCGGCCGATGTATGTGGCTGATCCAAATACCCCAGTGCCGCCAACTCAGCCATTTCATTGCGGATGGTCGCGGAAGAAACGGCATTGTCCAGCATCGTGGCCAGCACTTTCGAGCCGACGGGTTCGCCGGTTTTAATATACGCGTCGATAATGGCAGTCAGAATTTTTTGCTTTCGTTCGCCGAGTTCCATACGTCCATCCTTTCTGGCATAATCACGGGTGTTTCCTTCACGATCTTAGCACTCTGCTTCTTCGAGTGCTAACACCATATAATTTACCATTCCCAACCTCAGGTGTCAATATGCATTTGTGAACCTTTTGTTAAATCCTTACGGTTGGAGCGCGGCATAAATGTAGGATGCTTCACCCGGCTGTTCTGCGCCTGTCAAGCCTCTTTCGATGACACCTTATGCATAACGCTGAGCGTAGTAAGACTTTGCTGTATAACATGCCCAACCGTTGTAGAACATCTTCAATATATTCAGCATTTTGCAGGGTTGCACGTCGGACAAAATTTCGATATAATAGAACCATACCAAAATAGACTGATAAATACAGATTTGAAGGGAGTATCAGGTTATGGCCGGATTTACAATTCATAATTTTGATTTCAACAAGTTGATTGAATTTGCCACCACCGCTAAAGGTGATGTGTATCTCAAAACCGCTGAGGGGGACATTCTCAATCTCAAGAGCCGACTGACACAGTTGCTGGCTCTGACCAGTACGATTGACTGGGGCAATGTGGGCGAAGCCGTTGTCATCTGCAAGGATCCCGATGATGAAGAGCGTCTGTTCCGCATGAACCTCTACGGCACCGACGGCAAATAAAGTCTTTAAGCCCAAATGGTATTATTCTCATTACAAAACCCGCTGCGCAGATTGATTGACATCTGTGCGGCGGGTTTTGTTGCCTATGGAATAAAGCGGTTACAGCAGCTCTCGCAGCTTATCCAGAAATGCCTGTTCTCCGAAGGTGTTGAATTTGAAGAACAGGGCCTGGCTGCCGCCAGAGGAAATGGCGGAAAGATGAATCACTCCATTTGCTCCCTGAAACAGCGTCACATTCAGGCTGACACGGTTGCCTCCGGTATAGCTGTACCGTTCAAACACACGTACGCTGCAGCGAGAAATGCCGTCGGAGAAATCGCTTTTATCTTCCAGCGTCGCCGACATACTTCCATTCAAAATCCCCTGTTCGATATGTCCAAGGATCTCATCGAAATTGCCGGATACTGTTTGCTCCCATTTTGCCATGGCGTCATCACTCCTGCTTTCGTTGTTATTTCCTTTCAGCTATAGCCACAATCGGGTTACGCCCGCACAGGCTGCGTCATGCCCTGATCCCTTGCCTGTGCCGTATAGAGCTGATAATACAGCCCCTTGCGCTCGAGAAGCTCTTCGTGGCTGCCCGCCTCAAGGATCTGCTTGTTACCCACGAACAGAATCCTATCACAATTCTGGATGGTGGACAAGCGATGCGCAATGATAAAGGACGTGCGTCCCTGCAGCAGCGCGCGGATGCCCTCCTGCAGCAGACGCTCGGTCTTGGTGTCAATGGAGGAGGTCGCTTCGTCCAGAATCAAGATTTTGGGATCGGCCAGCAGGGTGCGGGCAAAGGAAATCAGCTGTTTCTGACCCGCTGACAGGCGGCTTCCCCGCTCATTGACCTCTGTATGGTAGCCTTTTTCCATTTCCATAATGAAATCGTGCGCACGCACCGCTTTGGCGGCGGCAATGATTTCCTCTTCGGTGGCATCCAGACGACCATAACGGATATTGTCCAAAATGGTTCCGCTGAAAATAAAACTGTCTTGAAGCATAATTCCCATCTGGGAACGCAAAGAATGCAGCGTGACTTTGGAGATGTCATGCTCGCCATCCAATAAAATCGAACCGCCCGTCAAGTTGTAGAAACGGCTGATCAGATTGACAATCGTGCTCTTACCGGCACCCGTTGGGCCAACGAGCGCAATGCTCTGTCCCTGCTCAACCCGGAAGCTGATATTCTCCAGCACGGACGTACCCGGCTCATAGCCGAAGGTGACATTGCAGAAATCCACCTGTCCGCATATGGGCGGCAGTTCCTCCGCATCCGGCACATCATCCACCGTCACCGGCTCATCCATGGTCTCAAAAATGCGCTCGAGATAGGCAATGTTATTAATAAAGGTATTGTATATGTTCGCGAGGTTTGTGATGGGCTGCCAGAAGCGGCTGACATATTGTCCCATGGCCATAATCACGCCAAAGGACACCATCACGCCGCCCAACCAATAGACGCCGGCGATGTACATAAGCGTGAAGACAATCTGAGTGATCAGCTCGGCGCTGAACCATACCGAATTGCTGATATAAACGGCCTTCATCCATACTTTCCGGCAGGCGTCGGTCAGGCGGGCCATAATGGAGATGTTCTCCTCCTGACGCACAAACAGTTGACTGACGCGCGCACCATCGATACTTTCGGCAAGATAGGCCGTATAGTTGGAATTCTTGTTGGAGTACTCCTGCCATGCCCGCCGCTGGCGAGGCTTGATCAAAAGAATGACAGCCAAAAATACAGGCAGACCGGCGACAATGATCCACGCCAAGACCGCATTCGTGGAAAACATAAAAACAATAATGAAAAGAATATTGATGATTTCCAGAATGCTGTTGATGATGCCGTTGGACAGCATATCGGCAACCGAATTGACATAATTGATCACGCGTACGAGAATTTTGCCTGCGGGCCGGCTGTCGTAATAGCTGAAGGACAACCGCTGTAAATGCGCAAACAAATCCTCACGGATATCGTAAACAATCTCGTTGCTGACATGCGCCATAATACGCGAACGGATGGTGGTCAGCACAATGCCGACGAGAACAATGCCGGTATACGCAAGGGCCAGCCAGCCCAGCATGGCCACGTCTTTATTGGGTACCACATCATCCAGTGTCCACTGCATGATCTTGGGGCCAAACAGCGCGGCCACACTGGCGCATCCACTCAGAAACAGTGCCAGCAACATTTTGAAGCGGTGGCGCCGTACATACTTCATGGCTCGCTTGAGATGCTTAAAATTAAAGGGGGTTTCCAGCTTTTCGTCCACGTCAAATTTATTGCGGGCCATCAGCAAGCACCTCCTTGCGCGGCAACCGGGCTGCCTTCCATGGGAATGTTGTTTTGAAGTGCATAGGTTTCATAGTAATATCCGCGCTCACGAAGCAGCTCTTCATGCGTACCCCGCTCGGTAATGCGGCCGTGATTCAACACCAGAATCTGATCGGCGTTTTTCACCGACGAGATGCGCTGCGCAATGATAATCTTTGTGCAAGGGAAAGGCAGCTGCTCAAGCTGCTGCTGTATGTATTTTTCGGTTTCCATATCCAGCGCGGAGGTGGTATCATCCAGCACAAGCACAGACGGCCGCACCGCCAAGGCACGCGCCAACGCAATGCGCTGCCGCTGACCGCCCGATAGACCCACGCCCCGTTCACCGATGATGGTATCGTATTTCTCCGGCATTTTTTCAACGAACTCGGACGCTCCTGCCCGGCGGGCATAGTCGTGCGCCTCATCCTCGCTCAGGGATAGATCACCGAAAACAACATTGCCCTCCACGGTATCCGAAAACAGGAACACATCCTGCGTTGCCGTGCCGATGACTCCTCGCAACTGCTGCAGCTTCCACCAGCGGACGTCACACCCATCCAGTAATATTTCACCGCCCGTTACATCATAAAACCGTGCCAGCAAATTAATCAGTGTCGTCTTGCCCGAACCGGTCGGCCCCATGATGGCCAATGTCTGCCCCGGCTGCACCTCAAAACTGATATGCTCCAGGATCTTGACCGCATCAAACGAAAAGCTGACATCCTTGAAAACGATATGTCCCTCGACGTGATCATGCGGCAGCGCATCGGGCTTATCCACGATCAGCGGTCGGGCATAGTAGACTTCAATCACTTTATTCGCCGAAGTGAAAAAGCTCTGAATATCATTGATCAGATTGCCCAGATTGCGCATGGGATTGGCCAAGGCAAAGGAAAGTGCCGAAAAGATGGACAGCTCGCCGGGGGTGAGTTCTCCCTGCATGATGAACAAACCACCCAAAAACACCGTGATTAAGGTCATGCAGTTGGCGAACAGTTCGATCGCCGGATAGAAGCTCAGCCATAGCTTGTTGATATCGAGGGAGGAATCCCGGAACTGACGGTTGCGCTCCCGGAAGCGTTCCTCCTCGTACTTTTCACGCGTAAACGCCTTCACAACGCGGTTTCCTGCAATGTTTTCCTGTGCAGCCATATTCAGCTGAGACAGGTATTCGCGGCGGTTAACAAATTTCGGGCGTACTTTTTTGGAGTAAACGCTGGTAATAATCAGCAGCACCGGCGTCACAGCCACCAAAAGCAGTGTCAGCTTCCAATTGACAATAAAAAACAGAAT
>JAEZJA010000015.1 GCA_023415895.1 Bacillota bacterium | reverse complement strand
TCGATCTGTTTGCCGTTGATGCCGCCCTTGGCGTTGATATCGTCGACCGCCATCTTGACCGCATTGTTGACGGCAATACCGTACTGCGATACCTCTCCGGTCAACGGAGCAAGGCCGCCGATCTTGATGGTGCTCGAGCTGCCGGTATTCGCACCGCAGCCGGCGAGTGAAAGCGTCAGCATGGCTGCCGCCAGCACTGCAGAGATTGCGCGAACTTTTTTCATTGGAAATCCTCCTCGACAAAATAATGAAAGTATAACTTCATCGGTCACGCCGTGAAGTGGATACACGGAAAAACGGATACAGAGGTTGGTTTAATTTACCGATGCAACGAAGTAAAGTGCTGTATGAGGTTTATTATACCTGTTGACAAATCACATTGCAAGATGTATTTCTTGACTTTTATGATTTTCGTTACTCTTTTGCAAGTTTTATCGGTCAATACTGCAAAATTATAGCCTTATTATATGGAATGAAGGCGTACCGTAAATACCGACCCTATGCCAGGTGTACTTTCCAGTGAAAGTTCGCCTCCATAGAGGCTGACGATATGCTTGACGATAGCCAGGCCAAGACCCGTGCCGCCCTGTTCACGCGAGCGACCTTTGTCCACACGATAAAAGCGTTCAAAAATGCGTTTTTGATGTTCGGGAGGAATGCCAATGCCCGTATCACTGACACGGATGACCGCGATCCCCCGTTCAAGCCCGGCCGTTACTTCGACGCGACCTCCCGGACGGTTGTAATTGATCGCATTTTCCATCAAATTCTTCAATAGCTGCTGCAGGCGGCGGGGACTGGCCTGCACACGCAATTCGGAGGGCACATCGATGCATATGGTAATATTGTGCGTGTCCGCTATAGGACGCAGACTGGATGCAGCCTCCTGCGCAATACTGGCGACATCAGCCGCCTCGTATTCCACGTCAGCCGACTTGCTCAGACTTTCGATCTCAGAAAGCTGTAGCAGATCGTCGGTCAGCTTTTGCAGGCGTTCCGCCTCAATCTCGATGATCTCATAAAAGGAATTTGTCGTCGCGGCATCGCGGGGCTCACTGCGCAGCAGCTCCACATAGCCGCGGATGGAGGTCAGCGGGGTCTTGAACTCATGCGTCACATTCGCCACAAATTCACTGCGCATGGTCTCCAGTTGGCGCAGGCGGGTCACATCGGCCAGCACGGCCAACGCCCCCTCTTCGGGGCCGTCTCCGATACGCGCGGCATAGACTTGCAGAATGCGCTCCGAAGGGCCTGCGAGGTAGAGGGTTTCTCGCTGCGCACCTCCCTCTTTTAAAGCGCGGTTGAGAAGGTTCTTTATATAAAGGTAGTTGGTGCCGCAGTCGTCCAGCCGCTCATAGCATGGGGGAGGCGTACCCAGCAGCTCTTGCGCGCGCCGGGTCAGCAGCACAATCCGTCCGTCGGCAGCAATGGCCGCGACACCGTCCTCCATGCCCTGCAGCACGCCCGCCAGCCGTTTGTTGCTTTGCTCTACAGCGCGGTGGGTGTCGGCCAGGCGCAGGGACATGCGGTTAAAGGCCGCGGACAGTTGCCCCATTTCGTCGGGAGCGGTTTCCACGGTTACCCCGGCGTCGCCCTCGGATAAGCGGCGCACGGCATCGATTAGCTTGTCAAGGGGACGCATCAGCCGTGCGGAGGCTGTCTGCGCGGTGAATAACGCCATAATCAGCCCGACGAATATGCCGATGCAGGCACAGCCCCACAGCAGGTATACGGCCTGAAGAAAGCCGTCGAGGGGCAGGGAAGCGCGCAGAATCAGCCGGGTGCCGTCAGCGAGCGTATCGGTCATGGCAAAATACATTTCCCGCTGCCCCGTTGTCTGACTGCGGCGGATATTTTGTCCCCGACCCATAGCCAATGCCTTCTGGATTTCTGGCCGGTCGGTATGGCTGCCCATGTCGGCGGGATGGACCTCACTATCTCCGAGCACCCTGCCGTCCAATGCGACGAGCGTGATACGGATGGCCTGCCCGTTGTTGCCCAGCCGTGCGGAGGCCTGCTGTGCCAATTCCTGATAGGGATCCGGCGTATCGGATGGCAGAGCATACCCACCCAACAGCGACAAGGCGGCCTCCAGACGGTTTTGCGTTTCTTCGGTATACACTTGTTCCATGAGCGGAACAGCCAATAAAAAAGCAGCCAGCAGACCGATCACGATCGAGAGCATGGCTGCCCTGAAAAACCGTTTGCGCATCACAAAGCCTCCTTTTCAGGCTTCACACAAGCGATACCCCACACCCCGAACCGTCAGAAGCAGACGAGGGGCATCGGGCTCTTCTTCAATTTTCTGGCGCAGGTAGCGGACATGGACATCCACCGTGCGCGTATCTCCAAAATAGTCGGTTTTCCATACCGTTTCAAGGAGAAGTTCGCGGGTGAACACACGCCCGGGCGCTTTCATCAGGGTTTCCAGCAGATCAAACTCGCGTGCGGTCAGCTCAATGTCCCTGCCGTTTTTAGTCACCCGTCGGCGCCCGGTATCCAGCGTGAGTCCTC
>JAEZJA010000139.1 GCA_023415895.1 Bacillota bacterium | reverse complement strand
TTGACGCCACTCGAAAACATTCAAGCCATGTATGATACCGTAAACACCTATGGTGTTTATGATTACAAATAATTAATTAGAACAGGGTATAATGAAAATCCACCGGCTGCCGCCGGTGGATTTTCATTATCGGGAGATTATTTGCCATAATAGGCGTTGAGGTACATCTGCTTCATTTCGCTCATCAGCGGATAACGGGGGTTGGCGCCGGTGCACTGATCGTCGAAGGCGTTTTCCACCATTTCGTCCAGCGTTTCAAGGAATTTGGCCTCGTCCACGCCATAATCCTTGATGGCTTTGTGGATGCCTACCTTTTCCTTGAGCTCGTCGATGGCCTTGAGCAGGTTGTCAAAGCGTTCCTGATCGTTTTTGCCCTGAAGCCCCAAGAAACCGGCAACCTCTGCATACCTCTCGAGGGTGTGGGGATGGGCGTACTGCGGGAAGGTGCCCATCTTGCGGGGGGTGGGATCGGCGTTGAACTTCATCACTTCGTTGATGAGCAGTGCGTTGGCAACCCCGTGGGGCAGGTGATGGTAAGCCCCCAGCTTGTGTGCCATGGAGTGGCAGATGCCCAGGAACGCATTGGAGAAAGCCATACCGGCCATGGTGGAAGCGTCGGCCATTTTCTCTCGTGCTTGCGGGTCGTTGGGGCCGTTGTCGTAGGCGCGGGGCAGGTAGGTGAAGATGTTTTTCAGAGCTTTGAGCGCTAACCCGTCGGTGTAATCGGACGCCAGCATGGAGCCGTAGGCTTCCAGCGCGTGGGTCATGGCATCGATACCCGAAGCGGACGTCAGTCCCTTGGGCATGGCCATCATCAGATCCGCGTCGATAATGGCCATGTTAGGCATGAGCTCATAGTCGGCCAGCGGGTATTTTACACTGGTCTTTTCATCGGTGATAACGGCGAAGGGAGTAACCTCCGAGCCGGTACCAGCCGAGGTGGGGATGGCGATAAAGTAAGCTTTTTCACCCATTTTGGGGAAGGCATACACTCTCTTGCGGATATCCATGAAGCGCATGGCCATATCCATGAAGTCAACTTCGGGATGCTCATACATCACCCACATGATCTTTCCGGCATCCATGGGCGAACCGCCGCCCAGCGCAATGATGCAGTCGGGCTCAAAGGCTCTCATGGCCTTGGTACCTTCCAACGCGCAGGCGAGCGTGGGATCGGGAGTGACATCAAAGAAGGTGGTGTGACGGATACCCATTTCATCGAGTTTATCCGTGACGCACTTGGTGTAGCCGTTTTTGTACAGGAAGGAGTCGGTAACGATGAAGGCTTTTTTCTTGCCCATCACGTTTTTGAGCTCGTCCAGCGCGACCGGCAGGCATCCTTTCTTGAAGTATACCTTCTCCGGAGCTCTGAACCACAGCATATTCTCTCTCCTCTCAGCAACGGTCTTGACATTGAGCAGGTGCATGACACCGACGTTCTCGGATACCGAGTTGCCGCCCCATGAGCCGCAGCCCAGTGTCAGCGAGGGTGACAGACGGAAGTTATACAGGTCGCCGATACCACCCTGGGATGCGGGGGTGTTAATCAGGATGCGGCAGGTTTTCATCGCTGCCGTGAAGGTATCGATTTTGTCCTTTTGGGTCAGGACATTGATATACAGCGAAGAGGTGTGTCCGTAGCCGCCGTCGGCAATCAGGCGTTCCGCCTTGGACACGGCATCGTCAAAGCTCTTGGCGCGGTACATAGCAAGTACGGGAGACAGCTTTTCGTGGGCAAATTCCTCTTCAAGATCCACGCTCTCCACTTCGCCGATCAGAATCTTGGTATTCTCCGGAACAGTAATACCGGCCAGCGCGGCAATCTTGTGGGCGGGTTGACCGACAATCTTAGCGTTCAGAGCACCGTTGATGATGATGGTCTTGCGCACCTTATCGGTCTCTTCGGCGTTGAGAAGATAACAGCCGCGCTGCTCGAACTCGGCTTTCGCCTTGTCGTATACGCCATCCAGAATAATAACCGATTGTTCCGAGGCGCAGATCATACCATTATCAAAGGTTTTGGAGTGGATGATGGAGTTGACGGCCAGGGTGATATCCGCAGAGTCATCAATGATGGCCGGGGTATTGCCAGCGCCCACACCAATAGCGGGTTTGCCCGAAGAGTAGGCAGCCTTGACCATGCCCGGCCCTCCGGTGGCCAGAATGATATCCGCGCTACGCATGACTTCGTTGGTCAGCTCCAGAGAAGGAACGTCGATCCAGCCGATAATACCTTCGGGGGCACCGGCCTTGACGGCGGCATCGAGCACAACCTTCGCGGCGGCGATGGTGCTCTTCTTGGCGCGGGGGTGAGGGCTGATGATAATGCCGTTGCGGGTCTTAAGACAAATCAGCGTCTTGAAAATAGCGGTGGAGGTGGGATTGGTAGTCGGAATGACAGCGGCCACAATGCCGATAGGATCCACAATCTTTTTCAGACCGGCTGCGGCATCCTCTTCAACGACACCAACGGTTTGCGTATTTTTATAAGCGTTGTAGATGTACTCGGACGCATAATGGTTCTTAATCACCTTATCCTCCACAATGCCCATGCCCGTTTCCTCAACGGTCATTTTGGCAAGGGGGATTCGCTGCTGATTGGCAGCCTTTGCAGCGGCAAAAAAGATCTTATCGACCTGCTCCTGAGAATAGGTCGCAAAAATTCTCTGTGCTTCGCGGATTTGATCAAGCTTCGCATTCAGACTTTCCAGACTGTCGACCAGACCGGTTTGTGCAGAGACATTGGTTGTTTCTTTAGCCATGATGATTTCCTCCTGCTCAGTAATGGTTAGCTTGTGTCTTTTGATTGGTGGAGTTTGTTATTTTTTTAACAACTATAGTATATCAATAGTCTGGCAAAAGTGCAAGCCACAGATTATGACAATGTGCACGGGTGATCCAATGTAAAATTAGAGAAAATAACCAAATATGGTCCAAGGTTGTGTTGCTGTGGGCACGCAGCCATAACCGAACACAGGATGAATCCCTTTCAGACGATTCACTTCAAGAGGAAAAGGCCTCTCCAAAGACGCTGAATGTCCGGATAAAAACGGGCAGTGTGCACCCTGGATGCTCACTGCCCGATTTGTGGGAACATATTTTAGTATAGACTGTCCATACGAAACTATACAAGGAAAAACCCAAGAGCAGGTTTCTTCCGTCAATTATTCGTAGGAGGCGACGTCCACCCATCTCATCAGAAGCTCTTTTTCTTCCGGACGGTTTTCGGTGAGCTGGGCGGCAGCCACGATAGGCAGCCATTCCTGTACATACTTTTTGGAGGTGTTTGTCTTTTTGCAGAAGGTATCCAGATACAGCTCAGCCATGTCAGACGATTCAAGAGAGGCAAGCAGATAGGAACGCGCGACATCAGCGCTGGCGTTGCCTTGGCGGGCGGCCACCCAGTCCACGATATAGGTGCCTTGGTCATTGAGGATGATGTTGCTGGGAGTAAAGTTGCCGTGGCACAGCTTGGTGTGTTTGGGCATGGTGGCAAGGCGGGCGAGCAGTTCAAACTTCACAGAATCGTTGAGCCATTCCAGACTGTTGATCTGGCGCACCAGCTTATCCTTGAGCTTGCTGAGCTTGGGAACCTGCTTGGAGTGCACCTGCAGCTGCAGATCGACCATGTCATTGATGTATTTATCGAGATGAGCAGGGTCTTCCCTCATGACTTCGGCGAGCGTTTTGCCTTCAATCAGATCCATCGTGATCGCCCAGCGGCCGTCTATGACCGAGACCTCATGGATCACAGGAACATGCAATCCGGTATCCTCTACCCGCGCATGGGTCAGCGCCTCATACAGTGCCTGCGTTTTGGGGCGGTCAACTTTAAAAAGCTTTACAGCTTTGTTCCCGCATTTGTAAACATCAACCGTATCGCTGGAAGCAATCAAGTCTTTCAATTCCATGTTCAGTTCTCCTTTCGACTTTTAGAAACTCCCGATAATTCTAATACCGCAGACAATGGCACCTCGGCAAAATCCACCAACAAGCGCCTGTACCAATCAGTATACCCCACGACACGCAAAACTATTGATTGACAGCGTATTATAGAATGGCAACGCGGTATATCTGTTTATATTATATAACTTTATTTACTATTGTAAAGCGAATTTTAAGGAATATTCAGAATAACGCTGTCACTCTTTGACTTACCAAATGCCTGTACTTGATTTTTCGGCTTTAGAATGGTAGTATCGTACGGTAAGGGAGTTGATCACATGTATAAGATTATATATAAACGGGCCCTGAATTCATCGGTCACACAGATGGACATCGAAGCCCCCTTGATAGCCCGCAAGGCAAAAGCCGGGCAGTTTATTATTCTGCGCGTCAACGAGACGGGCGAACGCATTCCGCTGACCATTGCCGATCACGATGCTGAGAAGGGCACCGTCACGATCATTTATCAGAAGATCGGCGGTTCCACCCGCCTGCTGGATACGCTCGAGCAGGGAGATTCACTGCTCGATTTTGTCGGCCCCCTCGGACGAGCGACCGAGGTCGAGGGCTATCACCGCGTGGCCGTGGTCGGCGGCGGCGTGGGCTGCGCGATTGCGTATCCTGAGGCTAAAGCCTTCCATCAGGCAGGTGCGCAGGTGGATATGATTGCGGGCTTTCGCAACAGCGACATCGTGATGCTGGAGGAGGAAATGGCGGCGGTCAGTGACCGGTTGTATGTCATGACCGACGACGGTTCCAACGGCAACAAGGGCTTTGTGACCGTCAAGCTCAAGGAGCTGCTTGATGCGGGCGCAAATTACGATCTCGTTATTGCAATCGGACCGCTGCCCATGATGCGCGCGGTTTCCAATCTGACCAAAGAGGTTGGCGTTAAAACCATTGTGAGCATGAACCCCATCATGATCGACGGCACGGGTATGTGCGGCGGCTGCCGTCTGACGGTCGGCGGGCAGATCAAATTCGCCTGTGTGGACGGGCCGGAGTTCGATGCTCATCAGATCGATTGGGACGAGGCGATGAAGCGCCTGACCCAATACAAACAGGAAGAACACGATTGCAACCTCATGCGGGGCGTGTAACCGACAAAGAAAGGCGTGAACAGTATTGAATAAACAACCCAACAAAACGCCCATGCCCGAGCAGCAGCCTCAGGTACGCGCTGCGAACTTTGACGAGGTGGCAACGGGGTATACGGCGGAAATGGCCGTCAACGAAGCACAGCGCTGCCTCAACTGCAAGCACCGCCCCTGTGTGTCCGGCTGCCCGGTCAATGTACATATCCCCGAGTTTATTGCCCGTATGGCGGAAGGTGACTTTGAGGGTGCCTATCAGGTCATACGGGAGACCAATTCGCTGCCGGCGGTATGCGGACGTGTGTGCCCGCAGGAATCGCAGTGCGAATCCAAATGTGTGCGCGGCATCAAGGGCGAACCGGTCGCGATCGGCCGTCTCGAGCGCTTTGCAGCCGATTATCATATGCAGCATTCCCATGAAGTCGTGCAGCCGGTTGCCTCCAATGGCCATAAGGTTGCTGTGATCGGCTCAGGCCCTGCGGGTCTTACCTGTGCGGGCGATCTGGCACAGCTTGGCTATGAGGTCACTGTGTTCGAAGCCTTCCATACGGCAGGCGGGGTGTTAATGTATGGCATTCCCGAATTCCGTCTGCCCAAGGCAATTGTGCAGCGCGAAATCCAGTCTCTTCGGGACGCAGGCGTGCGTATCGAAACCAATATGGTGATCGGTAAGCTGCTGTCGATTGATGAATTGTTCGAGCAGGGCTTTGAAGCCGTATTTGTGGGCAGCGGCGCGGGACTTCCCAGCTTTATGGGCATCCCGGGCGAGGGCCTTATCGGTGTGTTGTCCGCCAACGAGTTCCTGACCCGCATCAATCTGATGAAGGCCTATCGTGAGGAATACGATACGCCCATCAGGCACGCCCGGTGTGCGGCCGTGGTCGGCGGCGGCAATGTCGCCATGGATGCCGCTCGCTGCGCCAAACGGTTGGGTGCTGAGCATGTGTATGTTGTCTACCGCCGGGGCGAAAGCGAAATGCCCGCCCGTCTGGAGGAAATTCATCACGCCAAGGAAGAGGGCGTGGAGTTCCTGTTCCAGACCGCGCCAGTGCAGGTGTGTGGCGATGACAACGGGCAGGTGACAGGACTGGAATGCGTGGACATGGAACTGGGTGAGCCGGATGCGTCAGGCCGCCGCCGTCCGATCGAAATTAAGGGCAGCAATCATGTGCTGGATGTGGATATGGTGATTGCCGCCATCGGCAACACGCCCAATCCGCTCATTCGCACCACCACTTCAGGCCTAGAGGCCAACCGCAAGGGCTGCTTGATCGTCAATGAGGAGACCATGCAGACGACGCGCGAGGGCGTATACGCAGGCGGCGACGCCGTGACCGGTGCAGCCACGGTTATCCTGGCAATGGGTGCCGGCAAACAAGCCGCACGTGCAATTGACGAATACATCCGCAGCAAATAAGTTTCATATACCAAACAGAGCAACGAAACGGGACTGGCGTATCCGGCATAGGCACGATCGTTGATTACCGGCAGAATTAACCGGTTAAGATCGTGTGTTTGGGTGGTGCGTCAATCCCGTTTTTTAAATTCATGGGCGGTTGAGACTTTCCATACGGCAGATGGTTCATAAATACTGTGACGAATTCTGTCAATTTATGAGATACTCAGAAAATTCCTGTGTTGAAAATAGTATTTTTTTGCAATATGAATAATTTTTTCATATTGCAGGGTTGACATTCCGTTAGAAATCGTATACAATAGCACTTATCAAACAAAAAGTATTTGTCGGGCGTTGGGATGTCCTCCGCCGTATGGCGGTGATGTTCTTCATGTTGGAATCTATGACGACTATGGCGATAAAGGAAAACAAGGAACCGATGACGGATGAGGAATTGGCCCAAATGGCACGAGAAGGCTGTGAGGATGCATTCTCACTGCTCGTTCGGCGGCTCACCCCGATGGTGAAGCGCCAGTCTCTTTCCTTTCAGAGTTCATTGTTGGAAAAAGAAGATCTCGCCCAAGAAGGGCTGATGGGGCTTTTCTCCGCTGTCCGTACTTATCATCCCGGTGAGGCTTCGTTTCGGACATATGCTTGTGTTTGTATCCGTAATTGCATTTTGTCGGCCGTCAAGCGTTCCAATGCGGCTCGCTGTATTCCGGTTTCCGAGCTTGTCAGTATGGAAGACAGCGAGGAGACGCCGTTGATATCTGCCGGTGGTGGTGAGGATCCCGCCCAATTGGTCGACCAAAAAGAGGACACGTTTCTTTTGCACGGACGGCTGCGTGAACTTCTTTCGGAAAAGGAATATCAGGTTCTGATGTTGTATCTTCAGGCATATTCCTATGAGGAGATAGCGCAACTCACAAAAATTAGTGCCAAATCGGTGGACAACGCGTTGCAGCGCGTTCGACGCAAGATGATTTCGGCCTTTTCCGTGTCGCTTGTCCGTGATCCCTGAATTTTGTTATTGGCAGTGGCAGCACTGTTTCAATATGCCCGGGTAGCTTAAGAAGAGCGTTGGTTTCAAAGGTGTCGGTCCAAATCCGTCGCAGGGCAAATTTATTTTATTTTAAGCGAGGTAAAATCATGTACGAAGACAAGACTCTCATCTGCAAGGAATGCGGCGCTGAATTTGTGTTCACCGCTGGTGAGCAGGAATTCTATGCTGAGAAAGGCTTTGTAAACGAGCCTCAGCGCTGCAAGGCTTGCCGCGACGCTCGCAAGTCCGCTGCGAAGCCGGACCGCGAGATGTACAC
Source organism: Bacillota bacterium (assembly GCA_023415895.1). Lineage (GTDB taxonomy): Bacteria > Bacillota > Clostridia > Oscillospirales > Acutalibacteraceae > Avimonas. The sequence continues at coordinate 394 of JAEZJA010000139.1, read as the reverse complement.
CGCTGTTTGCGCGAATTGCGGTAAAGAAGCGAAGGTTCCCTTCAAGCCCCGTGAGGACCGCCCGGTATACTGCAGCGAGTGCTTTGCTTCCATGAGAGGCGAAAACTAATCAGTTTTCCAAAAACGCCCCAGCTTGTGCTGGGGCGTTTTTTGTGTCTATTTTACGTATTCACACATTTATCGACTAAACTGTACACTATTGCATTTGGAACTAGTATATGGTATCCTGATAAAAACTTTTGTATGCAAGCCGTATGTCGTGTACCCTCCTGTAAACATTGTCGATGACACGCCCCTGTTTTAAGTTTGTTTGTTGCGCTTTTTAACATTTTTACAGGAGTATTTTCCAATACTATTCTTAAATGTTGAAAAGCTGCATGAACCGCGCTATGAT
>JAEZJA010000098.1 GCA_023415895.1 Bacillota bacterium | reverse complement strand
TCGCCGAAGGCGACTGATGAGGTGTAGCCTGAATAAAGTCTGTTATTGCAAGGGCTTGAAGAAAGTACACCTCATCCGAGCGGCTGGCGCCGCCCACCTTCCCCTCAAGGGGAAGGCTTTCGCCTTTTTACGATTCCGGAGGGCTTCCCCCTTGAGGGGAAGGCTTTCAAATATGTTCTATTTTGGAGAGCAACGCTTGTTATCCCCCCGTCCACCGGTTATGCCGGTGGATTTTAATTATGGCCTTGTGCGGCCTGCCCTCATATCTCGTTTCTTTGTGACATATACATCTAGTACTAACAAAGTACGGGGGTATCGAGGCTATGTTTGTATGGTCCTTTAAGGCTTCCAAACGGCAGATCATCTCCATGATTACCTGCGCGGTGATGTTAATCGCCGTTTTGGTGGTTGCCATTATGTGGCCGCTGGGGGATGCGTCAGCCGACACGTATGCGCCTGTTGCAGGCGGAAAAGATGAGGAGCGCATTGCATTCTTAACAAAGCTGGGGTATGAGTTGGACACGCAGAACCCTGAAGTCAAAGAAATTCTGATTCCCGATGAATTTGACGAAGTGTTTGAGAAGTATAATGCGATTCAGAAGCAAGCCGATATGGATCTTGAGCCCTATCATGGAAAGCGCGTCAAGGTCTGGACGTACCGCGTATTGAATATTCCCGAACAGGGGGAGGTACTGGCCAACGTGCTGGTGTACAAGGATAAGATTATCGGCGGGGATATTTCCTCTACCTCGCTGGACGGTTTTATGCACGGTCTGGTGCGTTACAACGCCGAGGCCGACAGCATGACAAGCGCCGCCCCCACAGCGGCACCAACGACAGCACAGACGACTAAGGCAGCGTCGTAAGACGGTGGGGAGAAATTTTCAGGGACATCAATGGAAAGGACTTGCCAAGTTATGCGTGAGCGGCTGGACAAAATTCTCTCTTCTCAGGGGATGGCAACACGGCGGGAGGCACAAAAGCTCATTCGCAGCGGTCAGGTGACGATCGACGGTGAGACGGTGCGGGATCCCGGCAGAAAAACGGATGTGGAAAACAGCGTGGTCACCCTGTGCGGCGCGCCCATTCACTACCGACGCCACCTCTATATCATGCTCAATAAGCCAGCCGGGCTGCTCTGCGTTTCGCGCGATCCCAAAGCACCAACGGTGATGGATCTGCTTCCTGAAACGCTAAAACGACCCGGCTTATTTCCTGCCGGACGGTTGGACAAGGATACGGTGGGGCTCGTCATCATTACCGACGACGGCGATTTTGCGCACCGCATGTTGGCTCCCCGTAAGGAAATTGTCAAGCAGTATCACGCCATTCTCGATGCTCCGGTCGGCGAGCGCGAAGCGTCTGTTTTCGAGGCTGGAGCGGTTCTGGCGGATGGAACCCGCTGCCGTTCGGCAAAATTGAGGGTGCTGGAAGAGGGGGAAAATCCGCGCGTAGCCGTTTTCATCACCGAAGGGCGGTACCACCAGATAAAGCGTATGTTTGGATCGGTAGACCGCAAAGTCTTGTGGTTAAAGCGGGTTTCCATCGGGAAATTGCACCTTGATCCGACACTCGATGAACAAAAATGCCGTGAATTGACAAATGAAGAGTTGGGCATGCTCTTTGAAAACCCAGATTTTTTTTGTGAAATTTGACATTGGATAATATAGATAAAGTGACTTTGCAATCTTTGTGAATTAACAGTATGGTTAAATGGCTGTAAATCTGTTATAGTATAAACATCATAGAGTCCCCAACAAACTCAAGTTAATCCGAATTTTTATTTTTAGTGCAAATTTGTGGGAGGTTTTTCTTTATGGCTAGTTTATCATTAAAAGGCATTTACAAAAAGTACCCCGGAGGTGTCACGGCGGTTTCCGATTTCAACCTGGAGATTAAGGACAAGGAATTTATCATTCTGGTCGGCCCTTCCGGTTGCGGTAAGTCGACGACGCTGCGTATGATCGCTGGTCTGGAAGAGATCTCCGACGGTGAACTGTACATCGGGGATAAGCTGGTCAACGACGTTGCGCCGAAGGATCGCGACATCGCCATGGTGTTCCAGAACTATGCTCTGTATCCGCATATGACTGTTTTTGAGAACATGGCGTTCGGTCTGAAGCTGCGCAAGACTCCGAAGGATGAGATCAAACGTCGCGTTGAAGAAGCTGCCCGCATTCTGGATATCGCTCACCTGCTCGACAGAAAGCCGAAGGCTCTGTCCGGTGGTCAGCGTCAGCGTGTTGCCTTGGGTCGTGCTATTGTGCGTGAGCCGAAGGTCTTCCTGCTTGACGAACCGCTGTCCAACTTGGATGCCAAGTTGCGTGCTCAGATGAGAACCGAGCTCTCCAAGCTGCATAAGAAATTGGGAACTACGTTCATTTACGTTACCCATGACCAGACCGAAGCTATGACGATGGCTGATCGTATCGTGGTCATGAAGGACGGTTATATTCAGCAGGTGGATTCTCCTCAAAACCTGTACGATTATCCCTGCAATATGTTCGTTGCCGGATTTATCGGCAGCCCGCAAATGAATTTTATCGATGCCAAGCTGCTCAAGAAGGGCGAGGACTTCCTGGTGGAGTTCGGCTCCGAGGATACCAAGACAAGCCGCGGCGTCAAGTATCAGATCAAGCTGCCGGCTGACAAGAACGCCAAGGGTGTTCTCAATGACTATGTCGACAAGGAACTGGTTATGGGTATCCGTCCTGAGGATGTCCATGACGAGCCCCGTTACCTGGCCGATCTGCCTGATTGCATGATTAAGGCGGACATCGAGGTCACGGAAAAGATGGGCTCGGAAACCTATCTGTATTTCAGCACCGAAGGCTACAGCTTCACCGCTCGTGTCGAGCCGACCTCTACGGCTCACCCTGGCGACAAGATTGACGTTGTCATCGACAACAGCAAGATTCATCTGTTCGACAAGGAAACCGAGCGCACCATCTGCAACTAATCTTGCCATTGTATTTTATAACTTAATATTACAGAAAAAAATGAGACAGTCACACAAAAGTGTTGGCTGTCTCATTTTTTTGCCCCTTTTTGCTTGGTCTTTTCTATAAAATTTTATTAAATTTAATAAAAGACAGAATTACAAAATAATGTATAACAAAATCAATAAAACTACTTGACAATGACAGGAATAATTATATACTATAATTGTTAAACAATTAAACATTAAAACAATAAAATGTTGAAACGAGAGGTTGGTGGGTGTCCGGCTGTTAAAAAGTCTGGTGAACTGTCGATGGCACATTTCGGCAGGTTGCAATTTGAAAATGCAGATAAGGAGAGATGAACATGAAAAAGCGGGTATTGTCGATTTTTCTGGGAACTCTTGTGACGATGGTAGCGATGGCCACAGTGTTTACAGCGTCCGCCGCCGTCAGCAACATCAATTTGGGCAGTTATTTTGACAAGAGCAAGTGGACGGACGACGGCGGTGACTACACAATCAAGAGTGACAGCATTACATTCAACAACGCAATGAGCGGCGATTTTGCTGCCATCATGCTCAAAGAGGAACAGACCGATGCCAACTATCAATTCAGTCTGAAGGTTGCCGATCTGCCAGAGGGGCTGAGCGAAGAAGCCGGAACTTGGTGGGATTGCGAAATGGCGATTATGCTGCGCGCCAAAGTAGCCGGTACTACATACACGGATGGACAGGCGGGCTATTGCCTGTCCTCGTTTGGCGATCTCGCTCAGGTTTACATCGGAAAAAGCAACAAGGACGATTATTTCACACCCGAAGGCATCGACTGGAACATCAACGATGGCAAAGTGCATACCATTGAGTTTTCGTCCGTCAACAATACGGACGGAACCGTTACCCTGAAGCTGGTTGTTGACGGCAAACAGCTGTATGAGGGAACGGATAAGGGCGAAGTCACCGGCGATAAGAAAGTGGATCGGCAAAAGCTGATTCATACCGGCGCCGGCAGCTTCATGATGCGCTGCAAATACATGACCGCCACCCTGACAGCGTTCAGCGGCGAGTCCGCACCCCAAGGGGAAACCACCAAAAAGCAGGAGCAGAGTGCTACGGTCAGCTCTTCCGCAACAACTGCAGCCGCGGCAGCAGCTACGACATCCGCAGTACCCGCCGTCAGCAATGGCAATTCCTCTATACCGGCCTTTATGTGGATTATCATTGCGGCAGCTGCCGTCCTACTCGTCGGAGCGGTTGTCGTCATTGTACTACTGGTGATAAAGAATAAGAAGAAGACCGGCAGCTAACGGGTTTCGTATGGAAAAACGCGGCGGGCCGTCGCATGAACGGCGACTCGGATACTTTTTCATTCAGATAACAGGAGAAGAGATGACAATTTCAACGGCATGCGATGGAGTACAAACGATACGACAACTAAGGAACACTTGACAGGCATTGAATGGGAGAGTAACGCGTATGGAATTCAAACAAATTGACAATTTGCGTTTATCCGAGAGGGTCGTCGCGCAGATACTGGATATGATCAAAAAAGGAACCCTGAAGGTGGGCGATAAGCTGCCCAACGAAATGATTCTGGCGCAGCAAATGGGTGTCAGCCGCGGGATTCTGCGCGAAAGTCTGGCTCTGCTCAAATCCCAGGGGTATATCACCAGAAAGCCCAAAGACGGAACGTACATCACGGAGAAGGTTACGATGGATATGATGACAGATGGAATGCAGAACTCCATGAAGGAAGCCTCTTACCGCGATCTGATGGAAATGCGCGAAGCCTTTGAGCAAAAGGTGGTGCGCATGGTGGTCGCCAAGGCAACCGATCAGGAGATTGAGGAATTAACCGACATCGTGCAGGGTAAGGTTGACACCAGCGACGATTTCAAAGCCGATTATTATTTTCATTACCGGCTTGCCGAACTTTCGGAAAACACGATCTTCATGAATTTCATCGTGCTGTATTATGATCTGATTAATGAAATTACAACCCAAAGCTTCAAAGAAGAGAAGCGCCGAGACGAGGCACAGCGGGAGCATATGGCGATCATTCACGCACTGCGCAGCCGGGATGCCAAATCCGCTTCGGATGCGATGGCGTATCATCTTGGCAAGGTCAGCTCAAGATTGTCGCAAAGCTAGTTTCCCATCAAAGTATCTGTAATTACGAGAAGGCAAAGCGTATGTCGGACTGTTCATCCAATATAATTTGAGGGAGTGAATTGTTTTGAGAAAAAAGGGAATCACAGTTCTTTGCAGTATCGCTGTCTCCGCTCTGCTCTGCTTCAACTGTCTGGCTGCTACGGTGGAAGTCAATGTCGGCAAACAGTTTAGCGCTGATAAGTGGACAATCGATGGCTCCGACAAAACGAAAGTAACCATCGGTTCCGACAGCTTGGTCTTTGATACGGCGACAAAGGGCGTTTATGACGCAGCCCTGCTGAAAGAAGAGCAAACTGACGCTACATACAAATTCAAAATTCAACTGGCCAATATACCGACCGGTCTGGAGAAGGATAAGGATCCGTATGACTGGTGGGATGCCGAGCTGCTGATTATGGCCAGAGCCAAGGTCGCCGGAAAGTCGAGCGAGACCGGTCAGGCAGGCTATTGCCTGACATTCTGGGGCGATATGAATAAGCTCTACATCGGCAAATCCGGTTCGGATGATTATCTCACTCCGGATGGCATTGACTGCACCCTCGGAGACGGAAAGGTTCATGAGTTCGCCTTTACAACCGAAAACACTTCCGACAACAAGGTTCATATCCAGGTAGTTGTTGACGGCAAGACGTTATTTGATGGTAAAGACGAAGGCACAGTAGTCAAAGAAAGCAAGAAAACGGTGCAGGAAAAGATTCATACGCAAGCCGGCAGCTTTATGGTGCGTGCCAAATACGTGAAAGCCACCATTACCCCCGCGTCGGAGCCGGAGGTAACTACCACGACCACAAAGGGGGATACGGCTGCCACCACAGCGGCATCTCCCAAGACCGGTGAAATCCCCAGTCTCGCCGTTGTCAGCCTTCTGGCCATTGGGGCGGTTGTCGCC
>JAEZJA010000084.1 GCA_023415895.1 Bacillota bacterium | reverse complement strand
CGGTTAAGTGTCGTAACCTGTTGGTTTTGCACCTGAGACTGCAGCGGCTGAAAGAGACTGAACCCGATACGCAAAATCAGTATAGCTCCGACGGATAGTACCGCAGAATGCGTAACGGCAAGCACGATACAGGCACCTGCACAAAGCACAAATACCATCCACCCCAGCCGCTTACCCCCCAGGCGTCTGGTAAAGCGGGCGGACAGTCCGCCGCATAGTCCGGTGATCGTAACCAGGATGTACACCCATCCGATGGTCGTATCCGCCATGCCGCACTCCACATATTGCAGCTGGTTGAGAAAGACGGTGATAATCTGGTGCGATTCGTTGAGCAGCGCACAGGCCAGCAGAAACAGCAGCAGGTATTTGTTGCGAAGCTGATCCCGCATGACAGCCAAAAAATCCCGCAGAGTCGTCGCCTTCCGGTCACCTGCGCAGCGTACCTCTTTCAGGCCCAAGGCCAGCAGGGCAGCCAGCCCATAGCTAATCACGGTGAGCAGCCCCGCGAGCCGGTAATTCTCACCGATGAACAACGAATAAACGCTCGCTGCGGCCATCAGGCCAACGGTGCCCAGTGTATTGTAGATGCCGAACGCACTCTGAGCCTTATCCTTATCCGAGGACAGATACAGCATGCTGGTATCCACACCCGACAGTCCCGCGTACACCACACTGAGCATAAGGCGTTCGATCAGAAACATACCAAAGCCCTGTGCCTGCCAGAAGACGATTTTTGACACAAAATACAGACCGCTGCACACCAGCATGGTGTTTTTGTAGCCGATTTTGTCCGCTACCATACCCCATGGCAACTCGAGCAAAATACACAGCGCCAGCGAGATACTCTCAATCAGTGCGATTTGGGCAACGCTGATGCCGACGCACTGACGGTAAAGCGTCGCGATTGGGCCGTAGAACACCATCCCCTGCAGCAACGAAATCGCGTAGAGTATATAGAGATTTCTTTTAATTGACGAGGTTGACTGAGCCATGCCTATTCTCCTTTTAAACATAACAAATCAAAGCCATACCAACGGCATAGCTTTCCGAGCGTGTTTGTTACGTTTAAATTGGACAATGCATAACCGCAACTCCTCCGGTCAGCCCCAGAATTTCCAGCAGTCCCTCCTGCCAATCATCGCGCGAATTTTCATTTTAACACATAGATGGGCAATTTTCGTAATACAAATAGTAGCAGACAGCAGCCTGCTTTCCGCCCTCATGTATGTATGGCTGATACAAAGCCTGTGTTTAAGGGTGTGGCTCTCCCTTGCGATAGGCCTCCATGACCTTTTTAAAAACCTGCCCATTCGTGGGAGGAGTCCAGGTGATGGCATTAGCCCCTGCCTCGATCGTCTGTATGATCGATTCTTCCGTCGGGCCGCCTGTTGCGATGATCGCCAGTTCAGGATATGCCATCCGGATTCTTTTGACAAGTGCCGGCGTGTTGGCCGCGGCCGATACATTGACAATGCGGGTGCCCGCCCCTACACGTGCCGTGATATCGTCCCGCTCGGACACAACCGTTACGACGACAGGGATATCAATGCGCTTGACCAGCTCTCGGATGGTTTCGTTGCGGGTAGGTGCGTTGACAACCACCCCCATGGCACCCTGAAACTCGGCATGCAGTGCCAGATTTATAACTCGCATGCCCTGCGTCAGTCCACCGCCCACACCGGCAAAAACCGGCATATCCGCGGCCTGCATCAGCGCCTGTGTGATCAACGGCTGGGGGGTGAAAGGATACACGGCGATGACTGCATCGGCATTGCAGTTGCGGATGATGGCGACATCCGTTGTGAATATCAGCGAACGGATACGCTTGCCAAAGACACGGATGCCCGAACATTCCTGGATGCATTCGGGTATTCGAAGCATAAAATTGCGCAGATTCCCCTGAAACTCCGGAACGAATGTCGATCCCATAGGATTCCCTCCTTATGAAAATTCAGATACTTCTATTGTAATCGTTATTAAAGTATAAATAAAGCGAAATTTCTCATAATGGCTGCTCTTCTTCAAATTTTTTCTATTTGTTGCGTCTAGTTGTGGTATAATAACGTTATTCTATAAAAAGAGAGGCGATGGCCCATGCATAAATTTTTCGATATGGATCCGCTGGAACTCAAGGAAAATGTCTTTCATCAGATCGGCAAGGACTGGATGCTGATCACTGCCGGTAAAGAAGGCAGCTTTAACACGATGACCGCCAGCTGGGGCGGTATGGGTGTGCTTTGGAATGCGAACGTCAGCTTCATTGTCGTGCGGCCTTCCCGCTATACTTACGAATTTCTTGAAAAAGAGAAGTATTACTCGCTGTCCTTTTTCGACGACGGCAACCGCCGCGCGCTGCAATACTGTGGTGCCCATTCGGGAAGGGACACCGACAAAATCGCCGAGACCGGCCTGACGCCCCTGTTTGACGCGCAGGCACCCTATTTTGATGAGGCGAAGCTGTCATTCATCTGCCGCAAAATGTACTATCAGGATCTGGATCCGGCCCATTTTCTCGATCCCACGATTGCTGCCAATTATAAAGTGCAGGATTACCACCGGCTGTATGTCGGTGAAATCGTCAAGGTGCTCAAACAAGGGCGATAAGATACCCGAGACCACGCAAAGAATTGTTGATGGCCTTGGAGTTTTCTGCTTTTCGGCCAAGGCTTAAAGGGCATTTCTATTTCTGTGCACTGCAAAAAATGGACTTTATAGATCATAAAAAACACCTCCGGTAAATGCTTTTTTATGCATATGATTTTTGGAAGGTCAAGGAACCGTTATAAGGATTCTCAAAAACACAGCAGGCACAGGTTTTACAACCTGCACCTGCTGTGTTAAAAGCATACTCCCCGGAATTGCATTGCAGTTCCGGGGAGTTGTCTTATCAATATTTCATTAAAACGATGAAACGATTAGAGCAGGGAAAGCAACACAAAGTTAAGAATAAACAGTCCTGTGCAAACCCAGAGAATGGGGTGAATTTCCTTGGCTTTGCCTTTGCAAATTTTAATAATGCAATAGAAGATAAAGCCAGCGGCAATGCCGTAGGAAATGCTATAGCAAAGTCCCATAAAGATGCTCGCAAAAAAGGCGGGAATGGCTTCATCCAAATCACCCCAGTCGATGTCTTTGAAGGAGGACATCATCATAACACCGACAGCGACAAGGGCCGGAGCGGTGGCGGCAGAGGGAACGGCACTGACAAAGGAAGCCAAGAAAGCCGAAAGCGCAAAGCAAATGGACACGACAACGGACGTTAATCCGGTGCGGCCGCCCGCGCCGATACCGGCAGCGCTTTCAACAAATGTGGTTGTATTCGATGTGCCAAATAAGGCACCGATTGAGGTGGCAGTGGCATCGGCAAAAAGGGCTTTATCCAAGCGGGATTTGAATCCGGCGCCTTGATCCATCGCCATTTCGTCTTCTTCACTGAAGATGCCGCTGCGGCGTCCTGTGCCAATAAAGGTGCCGATCGTATCGAAGGTATCGGTAATGCTAAAGGAGAAGATGGTGATCAAAACTAAAGGCAACTTGCTTATGTCCGTAAAGAGACTGGTGATTCCGCCCTCTTTAAAGATGGCCAAGAAGGTGGTAGGCAGGACGGCACAAGCATCACCAAAGCTGACCGTGTTGCCCATGGAGGTGACTCCGAAGGGAATGCCAATGAGTGTCGTTATAATAATAGAAATTAAAATGGCGCCTTTCACCTTGAGAATCAGCAAAATAGCGGTTAGAGCAAGGCCAATGAGAAAAATCCAAAGAACAGGATTATTTAGATTGGCCATCGCAGGGACACCCGCATCAAAGTTAATCAGACCGACATTCAGCATGCCGATATAGGCGACAAAGATGCCAATACCGCCACCAATGGCGTTTTGCAGGCTCAAAGGAATGGCTTTGATGATATATTTGCGAATTTTGGTAACCGTGATCAGAATGTTCAACAGTCCGCAGATAAACACCATCGAAAGTGCTTGTTGCCATGTGAACTTCAGGGTAAAGCAAACAGTGTATACAAAGAATGCATTCAGGCCCATACCGGGGGCTTGCGCATAGGGCACATTGGCAACCAAACCCATAATCAAAGTGCCGACAATGGAAGAGATAATGGTTGCAAGGAACACGGCGCCCCATTCCATGTTGGATTTGGAGAGAATATCGGGATTCACAACGATAATGTACGACATCGCGAAGAACGTTGTTAACCCAGCAACAATCTCCTTTGGTACACTTGTGCCGTTTTCTTTAAGGTGGAACAAACTTTTCATACTACTACTCCTTAGCTTTATGATTCTTGGCTCTTACAAAAGCACAACGATAGAAATATTACCATATAAAGTTTATAAAGTCACTCTTTTTAGAAATATTTTGTAATTTATTATAGTTTTTTCGCGATTAATGGCGTTTTAATATTACTAAAAAAAGGAAATCTAAAAGAAGAAGGTATATCTTCCATTTTTTAATTTGCAGGATTTTTGGCTTCTTCGTACATTACGGTTAAAACATACGAGGAGCATACATTCGAAAGAAGGAATACTATCCAAAATTTCCCATTGGTAATTGTAAACCTGGATTTGATAATTGCATAAACGTAGGCTCCCGCAGATTTTATCTCTGCGGGAGCCCTTATTATTCCATCGACTTAATCTTTATTTTACTTTTGTCCACAAATTATCGTATTTTTGTGCTGCAGTTGCATCATACAAAAATGCTTCGCAGCGTGCAAGTTCTTCCGCCGTTGGAAACATTATCGTATTGTTCCCAAATTCCGCCCACGCGCCCTTCACTGGTGAAGTATATCCCGTTTGCGTCATGTTTCTAACGGCGATATTCGGTCGGCACATAAAGTTAATAAATTTTTCTGCCGCATCTTTGGCTTTCGTGTTTTTCATAACAACAAAACCATCTACCCATTTATTAGAGCCTTCTGTTGGAATAACAAACGCCAAGTTTGGATTTTGGTCTATTGCGGACTTTGCCTCGCCTGAATATACAAGAGCTAACACACCCTCGCCGGCTATCATTTTATCATGCATTTCCTCTTCTCCATATTGAAAAGAGGAGCGCGCCTGTAATAATTTTGCTTGTACTTGCGATAATTCGTTATCGTCTTTGGAATTTATACCATATCCAAGCATTTTTAGTGTCGCTCCGATAACATCACGCTGTGAATCCCACAATAGCACTTTCCCTTTGTATTGATCATTAAACAGTGCTGACCATTGTTCAATGGGTGCAGACACTTTTTTCTTATTATAAAGAATCCCCACGGTTCCTGTCATATAGGGCACCGTATAGTCATTGTTCGTATCATAGGCAGGTGATAAGTATTCCGTTGCGATATTAGCAATGTTCGGGATTTTGCTTTTGTCTAATTTCTCTATCCTTCCCTCTTTAATAAGACGGTCAACCATATAATCAGATGGCACTAAAACATCATATGATCCCGGATTAGCCGAAATATCTTGATACAAAGTTTCATTGCTTTCAAACTCTGCATACTCTACGCGGATTTTATTTTCTTTTTCAAAGTCCACAATAGTGCTTTGGTCGATATATTCAGCCGCATTATAAACCCGCAAAGTTTCTTTATAACTTCGACGGTCTTTTTCGTGTTGCTTTGCTGCATTCTGAGCGGCGGTGTTAGTGTTTTTGCTCGAAATGTTGTTTGATGTACTACAACTAACGAGCGTTACACTTATCATCAAAGCCGCAATGACTGACACTAATTTTTTCACAGATTTTCCTCCTTGGAATTATTCTTTAGATTTCTCTAATCTTGAAATCTCTCGCTCGCCCTCTTCTGACATTGCCCTAAATTGCGCAATAGTTTCTCTCATTTTGGGCAGAGCCTGTTGCTTGAATGTAGAAATATCCTCCAAAGCGGCAATAGCATCTTGAAATGACTGTTTTAACACTTCAGGAC
>JAEZJA010000078.1 GCA_023415895.1 Bacillota bacterium | reverse complement strand
CCATTTTCTTGGGAAGAACGTCATTGACATAGACCTCGTCCACATCGGCGGCGTTGCGCAGCAGCTCGTCCTCATCCTTGAAGGCGATGCTGGCAGAGGAGGTCACACCGGCGGGCAGCAGCAGCGTCGCCATCATTTCGGGCGTGTAGTGCTCCACATAGCGCACAACCTCGGGTCGTGTGCCCACGAAGCTCATATCGCCCGCAAGCACATTGAGCAGCTGTGGGATCTCATCCAGCCGCACATGGCGGATTTTGGCCCCTATGCGCGTCACGCGGCAATCGTTTTGCACGGTCACCTGACTGCCCAGCTGTTCGGCGTTGCTGACCATCGTGCGAAATTTAAAGATACGGAACCGTCTGCCATACTGCGTCACACGCACCTGGCGGAAAAAGACCGGCCCTTTGGAATCGGCCTTGATCGCGATGGCCAGCACCAGAAAAACAGGCGAAAGAAACAACAGCAGGAGCAGCGACGCGAGAATATCCAGCAGTCGCTTGAAAAGCAGAGAAATGGTGCGTCGGCGAAGGATCTCATAATACGGACGCACCGCATCGTTTTTCATCGGCTCGGGTAGAGCCTCCCAGGACTTTATCAGCATCGTTTCCCATCCAACCCTTACCTGTCAGTGTACCAGCGCCGCTTGCTTGTTGAGTCCCTTCATAGCGTGAAGGACTTGCTTGAAGTTGTCGATGACATAGTGCACATCCTCGTCTGTCAGCTTGGTGTGCAGCGGCAGCGTGATCTCGTTGCGATACATCTCATAGGCATAGGGATAGTCATCCATGCAAAAGCCCAGCTTTTTATAGGCTGTATGCATGGGAAGAGGCTTATAATGCACGTTGCAGGAGACACCGCGTTCGGCCATCGCCGTAATCAAAGCGTTGCGCTGCTCCACATCGAAGCCGTCGACACGCACCATATAGAGGTGACGGCTGGATACATAATCGTCCCCGCAGTGCGCCAGTATCTGCACCGGCTCCTCCCGGAGGGCCTCGTCATACATCGCCACTATCTCCCGGCGGCGCTCCAGAATCGCGGGATATCGCTCGAGCTGTGCCAGGCCGATCGCTGCCATAATGTCCGTCATATTGCATTTAAAGCCAGTTTGAACAATATCGTATTCCCAGGCACCCAGCTTTGTTTTAGCAAGAGCATCCTTGGACTGGCCGTGAAGGGACAGCAACATATACTCCGTGTACAGCTTGTCATCATCCACCCCGTCAATCGAGCGCCACGCCACGGCACCGCCCTCCGCTGTCGTCAGATTCTTGACGGCATGGAAGGAGAAGCAGGTGAAATCCGTGAGGCTGCCGGTGGGATGGCCGTGATAGGATGCACCCAAGCCATGCGCGCAATCGGCAATGATTGCCACGCGACCCAGGGCATCCTGAATCGGCGATTTCGCATCAAACAGAGCCTTCTTCTTTTCCACGATGCGCAGCAGGCGGTCATAGTCGCAGGGAACTCCCGCGATATCCACAGGAATTACGGCTCTGGTGTTCTCATTGATGGCATTTTCAAGCTGTGAATAGTTGATATGGTAAGTTCCCGGCTCCACGTCCACCAAAACCGGCGTGGCGCCGACATGACAGATCACGCTGGCCGAAGCCGAATACGTATAGGCGCAGGTAATGACCTCATCCCCCGGGCCGATGCCCAGCGCGTGCAAGGTCAGCTCCAATGCGGCAGTAGCGGAATTCAGACAAACCACTCTGTCACAGTGACAATAGTTGGCCAGCTCTTTTTCAAACAGCTTTGTTTTGGGGCCAGTGGTGATCCAGCCGGACTTCAAGACCTCGGTCACGGCTTGTATTTCCGCATCGGATATATCCGGCGGCGAAAACAGTACTTCACGGTTACACTTGCTCATGGTCAGGTTCCTTTCTTCATGACAACAAGGCATCTCCCGTCTGATGGCAAGAGATCGATGTTACAACCAAGCAGTTTGGTCGTTGATTACTTCTATTTTACCATATTTCTGAGGTTTGTACATCCTTTATTCCCAAAATTCTTAATTTAACAGGTAGTTTTTAATTCTCCCCCCTCACCTTAAATGGATTTATTTTTTGAGCGACGGCAATCGGCGTCGCAGGGACATCAACAGCTGTAGCGTATAGCGGCACTCAGAGGTGCGACAGAATAGCAGCAGATTGATCGCATTGGGAATCACAAGGCACAGCAGACCTCTGAGCACAAGAGCCAACAGCGTTTGTGCCGTACTGTGACCATAGGGAATCAGAGAGCAAAGGAAAAGGGTCAGGCCGCCCGCTGCCACCGTTGCTCCAAGATAACACGCATACCGTCCGAAATAGGCAGATACGGAGTGCAAGAATATATCCCTGTACACGATCAACGGCTGAATCCAAAAGGGGATAATCATCATACTGACAAGATTGGCAATCAGCACCCCGTCGACACCCAGCGGCTTGACCAACAGAAAAGCCACACCGAGATTGATGCAAGCCTCCACCAGCGGCATATACTTGTCGGGGCGGTACAACCCCGCACTGTCCCGCGCCATGAAGATCACCCGGCGCATGCCGTAGATGTAAAAATACGCGACGATGAGCAACAGCGTCGTGCGGCCCATCAGATACTTGGATCCCACCCACAGGGTGATAAACGGCTCCAGAAGAGCATAGAGCGAGATGGCGGAAAAGGAAACCAGCAGAAAATTGATAAAGTATAAAACATTGAATCGGTCATAGGCCTTATCAATTTTCTCCGTATTGAGCAGATCGCCGAAGCTGGCGGTGGCGCCCTG
>JAEZJA010000075.1 GCA_023415895.1 Bacillota bacterium | reverse complement strand
CCCGCCGCCGAGCAGGATGTCGCCGCCGAAATCAATCGACTGGTCGCGCAGGGCTTTCTGACCTCTCAGCAGGGCAGCACCATCCCCGTCCCCCGCGTCAAGCACTTCTTCGGCAGCGCGCTGTACGCGCGCATGGCACGGGCGCAGCGCTGTGAGCGTGAGGTGCATTTCACAATTGATCTTCCCGCCGTGTCCCTGCTGCCGGAACCCACGGAGCTGCCACCCACTGACGGAGCACACGAGCTGCTGGTCATTCAGGGCATTGCCGACTGTGTGCTGGAGGAAAATGGCGCGCTGACCGTCATTGACTACAAGACCGACCATGTCAAATCCGGACAGGAGCTGATCGACCGCTACCGTGAGCAGCTGGCCATTTATGCCGATGCCCTCGAACGCACCTTCGGTTTGCCGGTGCGTGAATGCCTGCTCTATTCCTTTGCGCTCGACAGCGTGATCGATGCCACCGCGGCGGTACGCTGAAGAACCGCCGCGCGTTTATACAATAATCCGACAACTTTCCCGCCATCCATTTACTTTTCTCCTTTGTTATACTATAATTCCACTATATGGCTGTATAGCCGTGGTTTTGTATTCTGGGATAAGGGTAGGGGTGGCGGGATGTTTGCACGTATCAACAGTATGGGTCTGCAGGGCGTGGACGGCTTTCTGATCGGTGTGGAGGCCGATTTGTCCCAGGGTCTGCCCGGCTTCGACGTGGTCGGACTGCCGGGTGCGGCCGTGCGCGAGTCGCGTGACCGCGTGCGCGCCTCCATGAAAAACTGCGGCTTTACCTACCCGGTCAGCCGCATCACGGTCAACCTGGCTCCCGCCGATGTGCGCAAGGAAGGATCGGTCTACGATCTGCCCCTGCTGCTTGCCCTGCTGCGCGCCAGCGGACAGCTCGACGCGCCGATGGACGACGCTGCTTTCGTGGGCGAGCTGTCGCTGACAGGCGAGGTGCGCCCGATACGCGGCGTGCTGCCCATGGTGATCGCCGCGCGGGACGCGGGTCTAAAGCGGGTATTCGTTCCTCAAACCAACGCGGCGGAGGGCGCGGTCGTCAGCGGCATTGGGGTGTATCCCGTTCCCACTGTTCCCGCTCTGCTCAACCATTTGGCGGGTATCACGCCCATTTCCGAAACCAAGCCCTCCGATTTCCCCCATCTGCTCGACAGCACCGGTGAAGAAGCCGATTTTTCGGATGTCAGCGGTCAACTAGCCGCCCGCCGCGCGCTTGAGGTCGCGGCGGCAGGCTCCCACAACATTCTGCTCATCGGCCCTCCCGGTTCGGGCAAAAGCATGCTCGCCCGCCGATTGCCCTCCATCCTGCCCGACATGACGCAGGCCGAAGCGCTCGAGGCGACCAAAATCCACTCGATTGCGGGCACGCTGCCGGGCGGCGCGGGTCTTCTGCGCGCCCGCCCCTTTCGTTCACCCCATCACGGCGTGTCAACAGCGGGACTGACCGGCGGCGGCGCGGTTCCCCGTCCGGGTGAGGTCTCGCTGGCGCATCAGGGCGTGCTCTTTCTCGATGAGCTGCCCGAATTCTCGCGCATGGCCATGGAAGCGCTGCGCCAACCGCTGGAGGATTCCTGTGTCACCATTTCGCGCGTCAGCGCTTCGCTGACCTACCCCTGCGCCTTTATGCTGGTCGCCGCCATGAATCCATGTCCCTGCGGTTACTTCGGCCATCCGACCAAGGCCTGCCGCTGTTCCCCCAATGCGCAGCAGACCTATCTCGCACGTATCTCCGGCCCGCTGCTCGACCGCATTGACCTACATATTGAGGTCCCGCCTGTGGAATATGACCAGCTGGCTTCTCATCAGCCGTCCGAAAGCTCGGCGGTCATGCGTGAGCGCGTCAATGCCGCACGGGCACGTCAGCTCGCGCGCTTCAAGGGCACGCCCATCACCAACAATGCCCACATCCCGGCGGGTATGCTGCGGGAGGTGTGCACCATGACGCCCGAAGCCGAAACTATGCTGCGCAGCGTGTTTGACCGTATGGGACTGTCGGCGCGCGCGTACGACCGGCTGCTTAAGGTGGCGCGTACGATTGCCGACCTTGATGCTGCCGACCGCATTGACACGGCTCATCTGGCCGAAGCCGTGCAATACCGCAGTCTCGACCGCAAATACTGGCGGCGGTAATGGCATAATCCTGAAAGAAGGAAAATTTCGCCCTAAAAGAAGGCGGAGAAATCTTGCACGCCCTTACATCGTGTGGTATTATTGAGGGATAGTAACAGGGGTAAGCGTTTTACTGCAAGCATCACAGCCCTTTAGAAAGGCATGGGAAATAGCATGGGAAGTTCATCGAAACAACTGGCAAAGGTTTATGAGCCGTCGGAAGTGGAAAACCGCATCTACCAATTCTGGATGGACGGCGGATATTTTCACGCGATACCGCACAAGCACGGCAGCAAAAAGAAGCCGTACACCATCGTCATCCCCCCTCCCAACATTACGGGACAGCTGCACATGGGTCATGCGCTGGACAACACTCTTCAGGATATTCTGATCCGCTGGCGGCGGATGCAGGGCTATGAAGCGCTGTGGATGCCGGGCACCGACCACGCCTCCATTGCGACCGAGGCCAAGATTGTCGAGGCCATGGCCAAGGAAGGCATCAAAAAGGAAGATATCGGCCGTGACGCGTTTCTTGAGCGCGCCTGGGCATGGAAAGATAAATACGGCAGCCGCATCATCGAGCAGCTCAAGAAAATGGGCTCCTCCTGCGACTGGGAGCGTGAACGCTTCACGCTGGACGAAGGCTGCTCCAAGGCTGTGCGCGAGGTCTTTGTCCGCCTGTATGAAAAGGATCTGATTTACCGCGGCGAGCGCATTATCAACTGGTGCACCCACTGCCACACCTCCATTTCGGATGCCGAGGTGGAGTTTGAGGAGAAGGACGCCGCTTTCTATCATCTTCGTTATCCCTTGGCCGACGGCAGCGGCTATCTGGAGCTGGCCACCACCCGCCCCGAAACGCTGCTGGGCGATACGGCCGTGGCCGTGCACCCCGACGACGAGCGCTATGCGTCCTTTGTCGGCAAGACGGTGATGCTGCCCATCGTCAATAAAGAGATTCCGGTCATTGCCGACACCTATGTCGAAATGGATTTCGGCACGGGTGTTGTCAAGATCACGCCCGCCCACGACCCTAACGACTTTGAGGTCGGCCTGCGCCATCAGCTGCCCGTCATCACCGTAACCGACGACAGCGGCGTGATGAACGAGCTGGCGGGCAAATACCAGGGCATGACCATCATGGAGTGCCGCAAAGCGATCGTAAAGGATCTGGAGGAGCAGGGTTTCCTTGTGAAAACCGAACCGATGAAGCATAACGTCGGCTCCTGCTATCGCTGCCATACGGTCATTGAACCGCGTGTTTCTCTGCAGTGGTTCGTCAAGATGCAGCCTCTTGCCCAGCCGGCCATTGAAGCGGTTAGACAGGGTGAGACCAAATTCGTCCCCGAGCGCTTTGACAAGGTGTATTTTCACTGGCTGGAGAACATCCGCGACTGGTGCATTTCGCGTCAGCTGTGGTGGGGCCATCGCATCCCCGCATGGTACTGCGACGACTGCGGCGAGCTGATTGTCAGCCGGGAGGATGCGACTGTCTGCCCGCATTGCGGCTCCCACCATCTGCATCAGGACGAGGACACGCTTGACACCTGGTTCTCCTCCGCCCTGTGGCCCTTTTCCACGCTCGGCTGGCCGGATAAAACGCCCGAGCTGGACTATTTCTACCCGACCAACACGCTGGTCACCGGTTATGACATCATCTTCTTCTGGGTTGTGCGCATGATGTTCTCGGGCCTCGAGCATATGGGCAAGGTTCCGTTTGACACCGTGTTCATCCACGGACTTGTGCGCGATGCGCAGGGACGCAAGATGTCCAAATCCCTTGGCAACGGCATCGACCCGCTTGAGATCATCGATCAATACGGCGCGGACGCGCTGCGCTTTACACTCGCCACGGGCAACAGCCCCGGAAACGATATGCGCTTCACCGACGAAAAGGTGGAAGCCTCCCGCAACTTCGCCAACAAGCTGTGGAACGCCGCCCGTTTTATCCTGATGAACATTGGCGAGCATGACGTGAAATTGAGCCTGCCCGACACGCTCGAGCCCGAAGACAAGTGGATTATCTCCAAATACAATGCGCTCGTCAAAGAAGTGACCGAAAACCTCGAAAAGTTTGAGCTCGGCATTGCCGTCCAGAAGCTTTACGATTTCATTTGGGATCATTTCTGCGACTGGTATATTGAGCTGTGCAAAGCCCGCCTGCAGGGTGACAACGCCGCGGGCGCCTGCCAGGTACTTGTTTTCGTCATGACGGGCATGCTCAAGCTGCTGCATCCCTTCATGCCCTTTATTACAGAGGAAATCTGGCAGACCATACCCCACGAGGGCGAAACGCTGATGAAGTCCGCTTGGCCGGTATACGACAGCGCACTGGACTTCCCGGCGGAGGAACGCGAAATGGAGCGCGTGATGGATGCCATCCGCGCCATCCGCAACCGCCGCGCGGAAATGAACGTGCCGCCCTCCCGCAAGGCAGAGGTCTATGTCGAAACAACCTTCACTGCTGCCTTTGAACGCGGTGCGATCTTCATGGAACGACTCGCGTCAGCTTCCAAGGTGTGTGTCGGTTCTTCCTTTGCCATCGACTCGGCCGTGAGCATCGTCACTGCCGATGCCACCATCAAGATTCCCATGGAGGAACTGGTGGACAAGGAAGCGGAGCGCGCCCGTCTGACGCGTGAGAAGCAGACGGTGCAAAAGCAGCTCGACGGCGTACTGGTGAAGCTGGGCAACGAAGCCTTCACTTCCAAAGCACCCGCCGCCGTTGTAGAAACGGCACGGGAAAATGCCAGCCGTCTGCAGGAAAAGCTGGCTCTGCTCGATGCCAGCCTTGCCAATCTGTAATAGGGCACGCTTAAAAAAGCAATAAGAAATGTTGGATCTTGATCATAGGGCTTACGCGACAGGATAACGAAAGCCTCTAAAGAAAATTGCCGATTTGCTGCGGACAGACTATGTACGGGTCATTCGCAGCAAATTGTTTTCTTGGGGCGAATGGCTATTTTGCTGTCACCATATGAGTAATAAGGAGAGGGACTATGAGTCAGGTGGAAGAGAACATACGCGAACGCTTATTCGCCCTGCAGGATGTGGAGTACCGGGAGTTTGCCAGCAAGCTGATGCCCACCGTGGAGAAACAGACGGTCATCGGCGTGCGCACTCCCGAATTGCGCAAGCTGAGCAGGGAGTTCGCCAAGCTGCCCGCTCCCGCGGCGGGCGCTCCGACACCCGCCGATGAATTCTTGCGTCTCCTCCCCCACTACTATTACGAGGAAAACAACCTTCACGCCTTCCTGATCGAGCAGATCAAGGATGTCGACGACTGTTTGACGGCGCTGGACGCCTTTCTCCCCTATGTCGACAACTGGGCAACCTGCGATCTGATGAGCCCCAAGGTCTTCAAAACACATCTGGACGAGCTGCCCGACAAAATCCGCCAATGGGTGGCCTCGGGACAGACCTATACCATGCGCTTCGGCATCGGAATGCTGATGAGTTTGTATCTCGACGATCACTTCCGCATGGAATACGCCGATCTGGTCGCTGGGGTGCGCAGCGAGGAATATTATGTCAACATGATGATCGCCTGGTATTTTGCGACGGCGCTCGCCAAGCAATACGATGCCATTCTCCCCTTCATCGAGCAGCACAAACTGGATACCTGGACGCACAACAAGGCCATCCAAAAAGCCATTGAAAGCTATCGCATCACCGATGAGCAAAAGACCTATCTGCGCACGCTCAAAATAAAGTAGGGGGACTTTTGGTTCTTTGGACAACTCCAACACAGCATGATTGCCTCAAGCCAGAGGGAAGGAGGAATGTTTAAGAATAACAAGTTTTAAACGCACTTGACAAAACAGCGACACCTCGGTAATTCTGATAAACCGTCCCAAGGGTACAGCACACCCACGGTTTGGGGGAACCCGGCAAACCGTAAGCAGGAATGGGTATTATTTAAGAGGAGGTGGACTGTTTGAAAAAGATTCTTGCTTTGTTTATTGCGGTTGTTTTGTTTTCTTTCAATCTTGTTTCTTGCAACGCAAATACTTCAAACGACAGAATTGAGTTATCCTTTAAAGGCACCATTCATTCATTTTTAGAAACAGAACGATATATTTATTGTGTCTCTTCCCAGCCAAGTGACCATTCCTCCGATAGCGCTTACACTATCAGTTCTTTTGAAAAAAACGGAAAAAAGCGTTTTGAAATTCCTCAGCATGTCTCTGGTGAGGTTTTTTCATTAAAAGACGATACTTTCTTTTACGCTTCGAAAACAGGCGAGATCTATTCTTATGACCAGAACGGAAAATTAAGATGCAAAACGGAAATACCTATCGACGAACATTCCAATTCAAATTATTTGCTCAATAGCAACGATGAATTGATTATCAATACAATCGCATCGCCTGCAACTTCGACAACTTACACCATTATAAAACATGATGGCTCCATGATTGTATCACAAGAGAACCCCCATCTCACCACGTGCTTTACCTATACTTATCCCAACGGCGGATACATTTCCACGGGATTTTCTGATGATAGCCAGTGGTATATTAACCGCTTAGCAGAGGATTTTTCGCTTCTATGGACCTATACGGCACAAGAAAACAATGTTTCCATTGATGATATTTCAAAAGATGGCAAAATTCTTTTCCATGGTTTTATTGAAGACCAGGCCAGTATGAAAGAACTTGATTCCAGTGGAAATGTGGTCAATAGCACAACCTATTCCTCTTCAAGCTTACAGGCAAAATATTTTATGGATAAAATTGTTGTCCATGCAGATACGCTCAAAATTTTGGATTCGAATTTTCATACTTTATCCGAATATGAAAAAATGCTATTTCCGCAAATTAAAATTGTTCAAAACTCGTTATTTATCTATTCCGGCGGAGCGTATAAGCCAACTGATTCAGTAACGTTTGACGGATATTGCAAAAAATATGATGAGAATGGTGCTTTGCAGCTAAATAAATCTTTTAAATCTTTTAAAGACACCGATGGCTTTTTCGAAGTGAGCGATAGTGGAAAGCTTATTTATAGCAAATAATAATTCTCTTTTTCTCTTTTTCTCTTTCGTAAATTGCAATAACAAATTGAACACTCCATCAAAATAAACAGTCTCACGGGGAAGCTCGGTAGATTTGGTCAAGGAAAGCATCAAATAGCTCCTCAGGGGTATGGTAGTCCAGACGTTTTCT
>JAEZJA010000047.1 GCA_023415895.1 Bacillota bacterium | reverse complement strand
CCGCTGATAATGCCGTCGAAGCCAATCTCCGTAATGGAGGGGTAGACGTGACAGGGCGCGCGCCCGGTACACAGAAACACCAGATGTCCTTGCTGCCTTGCTGTACGGATGGCTTGAACGGTTAGGGGGGAGGGCGGCTGGTTGTTGGCGGCCAGAGTACCGTCCAGATCATAGAAAAATGCCTTTTTGCCTGATAATAAACTCACTGGCAACCGCCTTTCTCGCAATGACAAGCCGGAGCAGTCTGAAGAATGCCCGCGGCGTTGCCGCCGAGTATGGCTTGACTTTCCTGTTCGTTAAATTGACCGAATCTTAGAAAATCCCGCAGGGTGTGCAGTGCCCGGCGCTGATCCGACCAGGGGGAATCGCTTCCGAACAGCACATGATCGGTACCCATTGCCCTCACAATGCGAACGAAGGGCTCCCACGCGGCTTGTACTTGAGTCGTGCCGCTCGAAGGGGGACTGTCGGTCAGACTGAAACTCGTGTCAATATACAATCCCATTCCGGGCAGCAGACGTTCAACATCCTTCCACAGCCCATAGCTGCCCATGTGCGCCAGAATGATGCGTGCATCGGGCGCGGCCTCCCGCAGACGGGCAAAACGGGCGGGGGTACCGTGTACGGGCGGAGGCAGTCCGATATCCTCTCCGGCGTGGAACAATACCCACAGGCCGAGCGCGGCAGCCTTGCGCACGACGGTGACGGTGGCCGGCTCGTCCACATAGCAGCTCTGGTATTCGGGATGAAGCTTGATACCGACGAGTCCCAGCTCTCGGATGTGCTCCAGCTCCTGCATTGCCTGCGGATTGTCGGGGTGGACACTGCCGAAGGAGCGCAGGCCGGGGCGCTTGTCCACCTGTGCGGCAAAGGTGTTGAGCGTTGCGGAGGGATGGGGAGAGGTGGCAATGGGCATGACCACGCTGATGTCCAGACCCGCATCACGCGAGGACGCAAGCAGACTGTCGGCGGTGGCCATCGTATAGGGAGCGCCCGCGTCGAAACGGGTGTCGGCCGTGCGGATATTCTGGGTCAATGTATGCAGCGCTTTAGGAGCGAGGGAGTCGGGAAAGATGTGCGTGTGAAAATCAATGACCAAGGGGATGGACTCCTTTACATCAGATACCGCAGACTATGGTTTTAAAGCAGAGAAATCATAGCTGCCGTCCGCATTGTACAGAATATAAGAAGCTTCGTCACCAAGTGCCTCGGTGATCGCCTGTATCTGCTGCAGCATTTGTGCTGACGAGTAGTCGTAACCCTGCAGCCAGGGCATGAGTATCGGGCGGGTCTGTCGGTCGATCAGCTCCAAGCGGAGGTTGACCTGCGTGGCCGCCAGCCGCACAGCGTCATAGGGGCTGGAGGCGGGATCCGACACGGTGGTTTCGCCCACACTCAGTTTGGAACCGAGCGTGGAGGGCATGAGTACCGGGCAGACGGTGTCTGACCCGAAGGTAACAGGATTGCCGCCGAAGGCATCCGTTGCCTCACGGAAAGCGGACAGCCCCGGCATGGTCTGCAGTACGCGGCAGTGATCTCCCACTGCGGCGGACAAATCGGTGATAAACTTCTTGAGAACATCCGACTGCGAGAGGGAGGTCAATGCCGATTCACCGTAATAGGCCTGCGAGGTTTGGTTGGGGAACTGCACACCGTCAAGCATCAGCACGGTGAAGCCGGTATTCGACAGCTCCTTGGCCAGTTCTGTGATATAGGCATGAGCATCCACGGAATAGGGATTGAGCCAGGGCTTTCCCCCTTTCTCTTTGGAGTTGTCCAGCCAGGTATAGGTGGGGTATTCCTTGAGTGTAATTTTGGCGGATTCCAGGGCAAAGGGGGCGGTATGATCTTCAAAGGCGTACAGGCGGGGAATAGCGGTAAAGCCCTTCTCCTTTAAAAAATCCAAAGCAGCTTTGAGCTTGTCGACAGAAACCGCATCGGCGGTGATGGCCTTCGACTGGACAGCGAGCGGCGTGGCGGAAACATAATGCAGATTGCCGTTCGCATCCTTGAGGTCAAACACCACGGCGTTAAAGCCGGCCACGGCCGCCTGTTCCAGCTTGGGTTGGAGCGCGGCCGTATCGGTCAGCTGGGCGAGAGGCAGGTAAAAGGCACGAAGAGTGCCCTCTCCCGTCACAACCGGAGGCGCTGTCGTCGTGGTCGTCTGCTGCGAGGAATCCGAGGGCGTGGTTGTTTGGGTGGCGGCAGACGAAGACGAAGCCGAAGAAGAGTCCGGCCCGCTGTTCTTAATCATCTGGGGCAGAAAATAGCCCGAAGCAATGACGACCGCGGCCAATACGCCATAGCCCAGATATTTCAAAATTTTCTTCCCGTTTCCCTTGCGGAAGACGCTGGGGCCGCGACGGCGAATTTTTTTTGGCTTGGCTTTATAAGGCATACAAAGACCTCCGTTTTTATCATGACGTTGGGGCTTGGTTATAGCAGCGATACACTCCCGGAAAAGCCCATGAGTGCAAGCGCCAGAATTCCCAGATACATCAGGATCAGCGGCAGACCCCGGAAGGCTTTGGGCACATCGGGATTGTCCATGCGTTCCATCCCTTCGGCCGTCAGCCAGGACAGGATCAGAAAGCCACCACACGCGCCCAGAGACATGCCAATCGTTTCCCAAAAAGTGACGGCAAACTGGTGGTTAGCGATGATCGCCAGACCGATAACCAGATTGTTGAAAGCGGCAAGGGGCAGCAGGCGGCAGATACGCGTATAAACGGCAGGCAGCAGGCGGCGCAGTACGAGTGCCACGATGCAATAGAGCAGCGCCGACACGATCACCATGGCACAGGGACGCAGCCACTTGACCAGCACGCCGGTACCCGCCAGGGCATCAAGAGGATAACAGATGGCTGACGTCAGCACCGAGAAGAGACAGAGAAAACCGGAAAAAGGCAGCAGATTGCGGCGCTTGCGCGAGATGCGGATGAGAATGGAGGAACCAAAGCCGGTCATCAGCACAACATTCTGTAAAAAAGCGGCCGCGAACAGAGAGCCCATCAACCCCTGCATTATACCACCTCCGTCTTTCGCGGTTGGCCGGTCAGCTTGGATTTGATCCATTGCAAAAAGGCGGCCATGAAGCCCAACAACAAAAACGCCGCATAGGGAAGCGCTGCGGCGGGCAGCACAAACTCGTGGGCAACGGGAATATCCCACAACGTTCCGAAGGAGACAATTTCACGCAGCGCAGACACCACACAGATGGCCAGTCCAAAGCCCAGCGTGGAAGCGATGGCATCGGTGAGGGCAACCGCCGGTTGGTGACTGACCGAGAAGCCCCCGGCTTGATAGGAGACAATGGTGTTGACAGCCATCAGGGGCAAAAAGACATACAG
>JAEZJA010000282.1 GCA_023415895.1 Bacillota bacterium | reverse complement strand
TCAAAGCAGTCACGAATCGCAAACGATACTCCCTCAAGTACAGCCTGGGTCATATCTGCCCGTGTGCTCTCCATAGACATGCCAACAAATGCTGATCTTGCGTTTGTATCATTATGAGGGCTTCGCTCTCCCATCAGATAAGGCAAATAATATATGTGGTTTGTTCCAAGCCGATCCTCAATCCCACTTTGTTCCGCTATGTAATCTTCTGCTTGAAGAATGTCCATCCACCACTTATTGCAGGATGCAGCAGAGAGAATACAGCCCATCTGATGCCATGCGTTATTCGCATGAACAAAGCTGTGCAATGCATTATTGGGATCTATATTGAACTTATTACTGGGTATGAACACCGTCCCTGACGTGCCTAACGAAATATTGCAGGTACCCTCATCTATAACTCCGCAACCAACTGCGGCAGCAGCATTATCACCAGCACCAGCACAGACGGTCACCGTCTTAGGCAAGCCAAAACGAGCACATATTTCAGGCTTGAGATTTCCTACTCTCTCACTGCTTCCAAATATTTTCGGAAGCACAGACTCAGAAATCCCACAAATATCGATCATTTCTTTTGACCAACAGCGATTCTCCACGTCAAACATCAACGTACCCGAAGCATCACTGGGATCACAGCTATGTACACCAGTAAGATTATAGACTAGATAGTCCTTCGGAAGCATAATTTTACTTATGCGTTCAAATTCTACCGGCTCTTTATGTTGCATCCACAACAATTTAGGAGCAGTAAAACCCCCGAAGGCAATATTTCCGGTATATTTGCTCAGCCTTTCCTTCCCGATGAATTCATTTAACCATTTAGTTTCCTGTTCTGTGCGCCCATCATTCCAGAGAATAGCTGGGCGAATCAGTTTATCTGCACTATCCAGAACCACTAGGCCATGCATTTGGCCGCCTATACCTATGCCGACCAAATCAGACGCGTCAAATCCCTCCAGAAGCTTTTCAAGCCCTATAAAGGTCCCTTCAAGCCAGTGCTTCGGGTCTTGTTGACTCCAACCGGGCCTTGGAAATTCCAATGGATATTCCCGAGAGACAGTATTTCTTATCTCCCCATTTTCATCTACAAGAATGAGCTTTACAGCTGAGGTTCCAAGATCAATTCCAATATAGTACATCCAAGCCTCCTATCCATCATCGATTCAACGGTTAATAATATGAATGGCTTTCTTTTCCGCTGCCATTACAGCTTCCCTCAGTGTCTCAGAGACGGAGGGGTGGCAGGTTATATTATCGATAAATTCCGCTGCGGTCAGCTCCATTTGCATGGCCAACCCAGCCTGCTCGATAAGTTCCGCTGCATTAGGCGCAAGAATGTGAACCCCTAAAATTTCGCCATAGGCATTGCCTACGATTACTTTTACCATTCCATCAGTATGGCCAGCCACAAGACTTCGGCCATTTGCAGCCGTCGGGAACCGACCTACTCTGTAATCCAATTCCTGTTCCACAGCTTTTTCTTCAGTTAGGCCTACACCAGCAAATTCCGGTCCAACATAGCAGCAGGATGGGACAATGGCACCATCAAACTTCTTGTTGTCACCCGCGGCATTATCCGCAGCGATCTCGCCCATAACCATTGCGGCATGGGCCAACATGGATTTTCCGGTACAATCGCCGATAGCATACACTCCCGGTACATTGGTTTGCAGATCCTCAGATGTCTTAATATGGCCATTCTCGATGACTATGCCAGCACTTTCAAGTCCCAGCTGTGATATCTCCGGCTTACGGCCAACGCAAAGCAAGACTTTTTCAGCCTGAAGATCCATCTCTTTCCCTGCATATCTTGCATGAACAATGGCCCCACCATCACAGTCTTCAACAGCCATGACCTGGCAATCGGTATAAATCTCAATTCCCTTATTTTTTAACTGCGTTGATAACATTGCCGTCAATTCTCCATCCATCCCCGGAAGGATGACCGGCATTTTTTCAAGAATTGTAACCTTTGAACCAAAGCTGGCATAAGCGTAGCCCAACTCAACGCCGATGACTCCACCACCAACAACCACTAGACTTTCTGGAATGTGATCCAACTCTAGACAGGCCGTGGAGTCAATACATGCTGCACTTTCAGCAGCCCCAGGTATACGAGGAACAACAGGCACACTTCCTGAAGCAATAATAATCTTATCCGCCTTTATGATCTGGTCATTCACGGAGATCTCTTTTTCTCCCACAAATGTAGCCGTGCCCTGTATAACCCGTATTTTGTTCGCTCTCATAAGGCCGCGAATGCCTCCAACGAGTGTTGACACTATATCGGCTCTCCTGCGCTGGACCTTCTGCCAATCAATAGAGACATCTGTACAAATCACGCCGCAGTCTCTGCCGTTTACGGCATCATCATACAGTTCTGCGGAATGCAGCAAAGCTTTGGAGGGGATACAGCCTCTATTAAGACAGGTACCACCCAATTCGTCCTTTTCCACCAATGTAACGCTTCCTCCAAGCTGTGCTGCTCTTATGGCGGCTACATATCCTGCAGGACCACCGCCGATTATAACGGTTTCCCTGTTGTTATCCATGCCAATTCCTCCCAAATACCTTCCGCAGTACTGCGCACTGCGAATTGTACATTAATAATTTTATATATCGAGCTGTTTTTTCCCGCGCTTAGTACCAGCAATAACAGCAATTATCAGAATAAGACCCTGACACAACTGTTGCAGATATGTACTCAAGTGCAGCAAAGTCATGGTATTTGCGAGAAGCATCAGAAGCGAAATGCCAAACAGAACTCCAGGCATGGATCCTTTTCCGCCTTTAAGCGAAACGCCACCGATAACAACAGCCGCCAGCGGAATCATTTCCTGACCCGAACCGGCAGAGGGCTTAGCCGCACTGAGCTGCGCCATCCAGAGAACACCAGCCAGACCAGCAAGTGCGCCGCTTAGTGTATATGCCTTAAGTTTAGTCTTGATAACATTGATACCAGACAGCTTTGCAGCCTGCTCATTGGAACCTATCGCATACACATTCTGACCGAATTGAGTGTACTTTACAATTCCCCAAACGATAACAAACACAAATAGCATTATCCAC
>JAEZJA010000231.1 GCA_023415895.1 Bacillota bacterium | reverse complement strand
CAATCGCGCCTGCCGACCATCCCGCTGTGAGTGACACGGTCAGGCATAGCGGGATAGCCGCCACAAGCAACCGACGGAAGCGGACAAGGAATTTCAAACGGTATTCCTCCTTTTCTTGGTCATCGTTTGGATAGGGTATGCAGGTATTGTGTTGGGGGTTATTTTTTCTTTGTAACGACCGATAAAACAACCAGCGCCGCGATAATGATGACCGCTGCACCGGCAAGAATAAACGGCATAATACTGCGCTGTTCCCCTGTCAGAGGCATACTGCCGTCAGCAGCCGCACCAAATGTGCACGCCGCCCCCAGTAATACCGCCAAAAATCCCCGTACCGATTTTTTGACCATTCCGTTCATTATGTAATCTTCCTTCTTTCTCTTTGGTGTTGAATAGTGAATGGTAGCCCTTGTCGGTTTGTACGCTGCTGGCCCGTCCCAACATAATGACCGCATAAAACGGTTATATACATCGTATACTATACGCGATTTTTACACAGAATTCAACCGAAATTGCCAACCACAGGGGCAATTTTATGCCAATTCTTCTGCCCAAGCCTGCAAAATTAACTTGATGCGGAAGAAAAAGAGTGGGCATAAAATAGTCCTTGACAAAGCATACTACACGTGGTATTATAATTTAGCTTTGAGAGAGCACACAAGAAAATACCAATATCGCGGAGTGGAGCAGTCTGGTAGCTCGTCGGGCTCATAACCCGAAGGTCGTCAGTTCAAATCTGGCCTCCGCAACCATTAAAAGTCCTGTAATCGCAATGATTACAGGACTTTCCTTTTTTCTCCCTGTCATCGAGTGGAATCACGTTTGGATTTTTGCTATTAGGCTCCGCAACGTCGATGGCATTTTCCCTCAAAAAGGAAACTTTCATAATCGGTCGATATTCGAATACTTTCTTTTGCGGTGACGGATAGGCTCGTGCAACGAAAGAATTTTTGTCGGCAGGCAGCGTTGCAGTATGCCGGAGAAAACATGTAAAACATTAAAAAGAGAGTGCTAATAAACAAAGGACGAGGTAGACACAATGATGAAGTGGGTCAGCGTAAGAGGGGAGCAATTGGGACTGCACCGCTCAATGCATTTCTCTGCCGCCCGTAATGTTGATGGCCTGCCCGGTGATGTAGTCTCCTTCACTGGCCAAGAAAAACACATATTCCACAATGTCCTCAATGTTTGTCAGGCGCCCCAGCGGAACCTTTGCCGTAAATTTTTGGACGACCTGCTCACGGGATAGCTGCAAATTATTGATATACCCTGCCGAGACATTTTGCCATACGCCCGTGGCATCGGTAATGCCCGGACAGATACAGTTGACATTGATGTTCTGCTTGGCGTATTCATAAGCCAGCGCCTGTGTCATAGTGATAACCGCCCCTTTTGCCGCACTGTAGGGAACCATCAATGCCGAGCCGGTTTTACCTGATTTGGAGGAAAAGTTGATGATCTTTCCTCCCTGCCCGGCGGCAATCATGGAGGAAATCGCCCCTTGGCAGCACCAGGCCGTACCGTACACATTTACGGTAAAATCGCGCTCAAATTCCGCTTCGCTACATTCCAAAAAGGGATGCTGGCTAACCAGACCTGCCACGTTGACCAACACAGCAATTGATGCGATGGTTTTGTCTATTTCCTCAAAAAGTGTCAGCACGGACGTACGATTGGTAATATCCAACACATAGCCCCACGCCTGCAATCCCATGTCAGAGAGTGCCTTGGACCTGTCTATTACGGTGGGGTCAATGTCGATCATGACAGTTTTCGCGCCCTGCTCGGCAAATTTACGGGCAATGCCCAAGCCTATGCTTTTGGCAGAACCCGTTACGACACAAACCTTATTCTTTAGTCGGTCACTGTTTAGACTCATTTTGGATGCCTCCTATGCATTATTTATCGTCAACAATATGTATGCCTTTGCTTGTGCCCATGCGTACGGCACCGGCGCGCAGCATGGCGTCGCAGATTTGGCGGTCATTGATACCAGTGGAAGCCTTGACACGTAGTTTGTCGCCCACCGTTTTTTTCAGCAACGCCACATCCTCGACGGTGGCACCGCCTTTTCCAAAGCCGGATGAGGTTTTGACAAAATCCGCCCCTGCCTCCATCGCTGCATGACAGCCAAGTACCTTTTCCTCATCGGTTAAATCGCTCGTTTCCAAAATCACCTTGACCAGAGCATGGGGGTGCGCCATCTCAACCACGCCCCGGATGTCTTCGTATACCTCATCCAGACGTCGATCCTTTAAAGCACCGATGTTTATGACCATGTCCACCTCGTTGGCACCGTTTTTGATGGCTTCTTGCGTTTCGGCGGCTTTGACCAGACTGGTGGTGGCACCCAGAGGAAAGCCGATGACACAGCAGGTCGCAACGCCGCTGCCTTCAAGCTGATCGTGTACAAATTTCACATGGGTGGGGTTGACGCATACGCTGGCAAAATGATAGGCCTTTGCTTCGTCACAGAAGCGTCGCACGGTTTCACGTGTCGTTGTGCATTTCAGCACGGTATGATCAATGTATTTTGCATAGGATGGATCTTGTGCCATAAAGAACACCTCTATTTTGTTACAATAAATCTCGGCTTCATCCCGATTAAGCTGTTGCTGTCCAGTGTGGTATTGCCGGTCAGGCGCAAAAACGTACCCGCCGCGCCGATCAAATGGATGCTGAGTTTTTTAATGATTTCGGTATTCTCGTTTTCTTCCACATCGGAGCACTGCCCCACGATATAGCGGGCAAAACCGATGCTCTGGTCGCGGAGCTTGTTTGCGTGTGATTCCGCCTCTTTTTTTGTATTGGCGCCCGTGGGAGATAGCTCTTGAAATAGTTCATAGCGTGCCGCGTAAAAGGCAAGGCAAGTCTCCAGAGCATCCCCCTCGGCGCTGAAAATATTGGTGAAGACAGAACGAATTACCCCATCTTCGATTCTCTTTTTAATGGGTTCTGATAGCTTTTTTTGGTTCCATGCACGCATCGCTGTCACGAGCAGTACCGTGCCCAGCTCCATAGAGAAGCGCGTCTGGCGCTCCTCGTCCAGTTGTAGTGCGGTATACACGGCATCATCACTGATAATGCGCAGGTAAAATGTTTGGATTAGGCTCTCCCAGGTTTCCACATATTCGTCGCATTTGAGTAATAACTCCGGTTGTTTGACAGGCAGATGCATAATTCATTCTCCTTTTCAATCATTCCAGGTTGGCATGGCGATGCCTCACGTCTGATTCGGTCCAGCCGCGCCGATTTAATATCTCCAGGGCGACCACATCGCTCAGCAGAAACAACTGTTGTTCAAACAGGGTTGACAGGGGTTGAAGGGAGGGGTATTCGTTTGTGGATGCAAATTTTGTGCGTCCTTTCAGAATTATACGCCTATCCGCCAGCTGATCCACCGTACTTCCCCGTGTGCAACCGATGTAGGCTACTGACGCGCCGAGGTTCTTCGCAATCCGCGCGATTTCAGCCGGCAGGTGGCTTTCCCCTGAGGACGACCCGATGACCACGAGGTCTCCGGCGCCAACGGGCATCTCGGTTTCATCCCCCACATAGTTGATGTCAATATCCAAATGCCGCATACGCTTAACCCAGGCTTTTAGAGCAATAAGGACCCTTCCAACGCCCATGAGCAGCACATGACGCTGTGGAACAAGCAGTTCATCAACAAATGTGCTAAACTCCTCTTCGTCAATGGTCGGCAGCGTTTCGCATAATTCCTTTAGTATCAGTTGTGTAGCTTGCTGCCTCATGTATCCTCCGCGGAGTAAAGCGCCTTACAGATGGAAATCTTTTGCGTGTAAATATCGCTGCATAATTGCGGCAGCGCATCCAGATGGCAGCGGTGAGTGACGAGATCGTCCACCTTGATGATTCCCTTGTCCATCATTTTTACGGTATACTGCCATTCATTGATGGGCGTTGCGGCATAGTGTGAGTTCCAGATGCCCTGCAGCGTGAGTTCCTTGCGCAGAATGAAGCTGTGCTGGGCAAGACGGATCGTGGTGTCCTGGTGGGGATTGCCCATCAACACCACGGTGCCGAAGGTGTTGGCACACTCGATACATTGACCCAGCGCCGCGCCTGAGCCGGTGCCCTCAATGACCACATCGGCACCCAGCCCGCCATTCCTCTCACGAAACGCCGTATAGAGATTTTCTTTCATGCTGTTGATGACTGACAGGCCACGCTCTCGGGCAAAGCGGACTTTTTCATCCACCACTTCCACCAACACAACAGGGTCAGCACCGAAAATTTTTGCCCAACGCGCGGCCATTATGCCGATGGGACCCGCACCAAAAATTATCACGGATTTTCCGGCGCAAACATTTCCTTTGCGAATGGCGTGCTGCGCAACGGTACAAGGTTCCGTCATAGCCAGCATTTCTCCCGTAGTTGAGCGATTTGCCGTGGGTACGAAGTGCCAGTCGGAGGGTATAAGGCAGTATTCGGCAAAGCCTCCGTCACTGCGGCTGCCCAGATAGTCATAATCCTCACACATGGCATAGTTGGCCGTGAGGCAGGGGGCGCACTGGCGGCAGGGAATGCAGGGAAATACCGCGCCGCGCTTGCCCACTAAGCTTTTGTCAGCATTCTCACCCACAGCAACGATGGTTCCGCCAAATTCATGTCCGATAGTCAGCGGATACTTCTGTTTGCTGGTGCCCAATTCGAAAATGCGGGGGATGTC
>JAEZJA010000168.1 GCA_023415895.1 Bacillota bacterium | reverse complement strand
ACATTGTCCCCTATTGGATGAACAGCGATCTGCTCGACAGGAAATACGGAGGCTATATTACTTCCGTAGATCGGGAAGGCAAGAGCTATAACAACGACAAGTCCGTCTGGTTCCAGGGACGCGGCCTTTGGTCGTTCTCCGCATTGTGCAATCATTATGGCACTCGTGCCGAATGGCTGGATGCCGCTCAACTGGGCAAGGATTTTCTGGAGAAATATTGTGTGGACAGCGATGGCCGCATGTTCTTTACGGTGACGCAGGACGGCAGACCGCTTCGTAAGCGCCGCTATATGTTCTCCGAGAGCTTCTATGTGGTGGGCATGGCGGAGTACGCCGCGGCCACAGGCGATAAGGATGCCGCGGACAAGGCTGAGCGCTGCTTTGCGCTGATGATGGAGATGTATCGCAATCCGGCAGCCGACCCCTTCAAAATTACTCCCAAGAGCTACAGCGAAACGCGCGCGATGCGTTCCAACGCCGTGCCCATGGTGCTCGTGAGCAGTGCCCAGGTTCTGCGCCGCTGCATCCCTGAGAAGGTGGAGCATTATTCGGCTATCGTCAAGGAAGTCGTGCGCGATATGCTGACCTATCATTATAAAGAGGAGCTGCACTGCGTGCTGGAAAACGTCGGCCCGCAGGGTGAGATTGTCGACACCCCCGAAGGACGCACGATCAATCCCGGTCACTCCTGCGAAAACGCCTGGTTCCTGATGAACGAGGCGGTGTATTCCAACGATAAGGAGCTGCTCAATAAAGCGCTTAATCTGCTGTCCTGGTCGCTGGAATGGGGCTGGGATCAGCAATACGGCGGCATCCGGTATTTTGCCGACGTTAACAATCGCCCCTGTGAACAGCTCGAATGGGATATGAAGCTGTGGTGGGTACATAATGAGGCGTTGATCGCCACCCTCATGGCCTACGGTCTCACGAAAGACGAGAAATACTACGACTGGTTCCGCAAGCTGCATGAGTATTCCTTCTCCCATTTTGCCGATCCGGAATGCGGCGAATGGTACGGCTACCTGCATCGTGACGGCACCGTATCCCATACGCAGAAAGGTTCCATGTGGAAAGGCCCCTACCATCTGCTGCGCTGCCATATGGTCTGCGAAGAGCTGCTGGCCACCCTCGAAAAAGGCGAAGATATCCACTGCATTCTGTAAGTATCCGCTGCCCGGCGGCATAACTTCAGAATGCAATCCCATAAAACGCACACGCACCGAAAGAGGTTTCCTCTTCCGGTGCGTGTGCGTTTTATATTGCTGTTTCATCCATACAGGTTGACGATCGTCTTATTCCAGTTCAAAAGCGCCGGTATACAGCTGATAATAGGTGCCCTTTTCGGCGATCAGTTTGTCATGGCTGCCGCGTTCAATAATATGCCCATGGTCGAGCACCATGATCACGTCCGAATTGCGTACGGTGGACAGGCGGTGGGCGATAACGAATACCGTGCGGCCCTCCATCAGTGAATCCATCCCTTTTTGCACGAGTGCTTCGGTGCGCGTGTCGATGGAGGAGGTGGCCTCATCCAGAATCATCACAGGGGGGTCGGCGACGGCGGCGCGGGCGATGGCCAGCAGCTGTCGCTGCCCCTGCGATAGGTTGGCCCCGTTGCCCGACAGCATGGTATCGTACCCGTCGGTCAGGCGGGTAATGAAATCGTCCGCACCTGCCAGCTTGGCGGCGGCAATGCATTCGTCATCGGTCGCGTCCAACTTGCCATAGCGGATGTTCTCCATAACCGTACCGGTGAAAAGGTTGGTATCCTGCAATACGATGCCCAGAGACCGGCGCAGGTCGGCCTTGCGGATCTTGTTGATATTGATGCCGTCGTAGCGAATCTTGCCGTCGGCGATGTCATAGAATCGGTTGATAAGGTTGGTGATGGTCGTTTTGCCCGCGCCCGTCGCGCCGACAAAAGCCACCTTTTGCCCCGGCTCGGCATAGACAGTGACGTCCTGCAACACCATTTTGCCCTCTTCATAGGCAAAGTCAACCGAGGACAGGCGTACATCTCCCTGCAGCAGCGTATAGGTGATCGAACCGTCGCTGTGGGGGTGCTTCCAGGCCCAATGTCCTGTGCGCGTCTCGCTTTCGGTTATCGTGCCGTCGGCAGCGACATGGGCGTTGACCAGTGTCACATAGCCGTCATCCACTTCGGGCGTCTGATCCATGAGCTCAAAAATGCGCCCCGCACCCGCCATGCCCATGACGACCGCGTTGATCTGATTGGAGACCTGACTGACGTTGCCGGCAAACTGTTTGGTCATATTCAGAAAGGGTACGACGATGCTGATGCTAATGGGCAGCCCGGACAGGCTTAGGTTGGGCGCTTTGTAAAGCAGCAGCAGGCCGCCGGCAAGCGCGACCAGCACATAGAGCACGTTGCCGATGTTGTGAAGAATGGGCATGAGCATATTGGCGTATTTGTTGGCCTTGCGGGAATCCTCAAAGAGCGATTCATTCATGACGTCAAAGTCTTTTGCACTCTCCGCTTCGTGGCAGAAAACCTTGATAACCTTTTGGCCATTCATCATTTCTTCCACAAAGCCTTCGGTTTTGCCGAGGGCGATCTGTTGGCGCTTGAAATACCCGGCAGAGTTGCCTCCCACCTTGCGCGTGACCAATACCATGATGGTCACACCCACCACGATGAGCAGTGCCAGCCAGAGGCAATAATAGATCATAATGCTGAAGACGGTCAGAACGACCACACCCGAGATCAGCAGCTGGGGAAGCGCCTGGGATACCAGCTGACGCAGGGTATCGATATCGTTGGTGTAATAGCTCATGATATCGCCGTGGTTGTTGGCGTCAAAGAATTTGACGGGAAGATTCTGCATTTTGTCAAACATCCTGCGGCGCAGCTTGCACAGAAAGCCTTGTGTAATGAAGGCCATCATCTGGGTGTAGACAAGTGCGGACGTGATGGACAGCACATAAAAGAGTGCCAGCAGCAAAACCTGAGGAATGATCTCGGCTTTGCCCGCCGTCCAGTCGCCGCTGTGCACATACTTTTCAATCACGACGATGGTTTTCTGCATGAAAATGGCGGGGATCGAGCTGACAATGGCGGAAAAAATGGTACACACCACCACCAGCGGCAGCAGCACGGGATAAAAATCATAGAGAGTTTTCAGCAAACGCTTCATGTTGCCTTTTGGGGCGCGGGGGCGTCTGCCGGCGGGTTGGTGAGTGTTTGGGTTATTCGGCATCATTCGCGCCTCCTTTACTCTGAGACAGGTAAACTTCCTGATAGATGGCACTGGAAGCCAGCAGCTGCTCATGGGTGCCCACAGCCGTGATGCGGCCGCCATCCATCACGACGATCTTGTCCGCATCCTGAACAGAGGAGACACGCTGGGCAATGATGATTTTGGTGGTCTCGGGGATGAATTCCCGGAAGGCCTTGCGGATGAGAGCGTCTGTGCGCGTATCCACAGCGCTTGTGGAATCGTCCAGAATCAGGACTTTGGGTCTTTTGAGCAGTGCGCGGGCAATACAGATGCGCTGCTTCTGTCCGCCCGACACATTGGCGCCGCCCTGCTCGATGTAGGTGTCATAGCCGTCGGGGAAGCTGCGGATGAATTCGTCCGCCTGTGCGAGCTTGCAGGCTTCGACCAACTGCTCGTCGGTGGCATCCTTGTTGCCCCAGCGGAGATTCTGCTTGATCGTACCGGAAAAGAGAATGTTTTTCTGAAGCACAACGGCAACCTGGTTGCGCAGCGTTTCCAGCTCATAATCCCGCACATCGACGCCGCCCACTTTGACCGAGCCTTCGGTCACATCGTATAAGCGGGAAATCAGCTGAATCAGCGTGGATTTGGAAGAACCGGTTCCTCCCAAAATGCCCACTGTCTCACCCGAGGCAATGTGCAGATGGATATCCGAAAGTGCAAAACGTTTGGCGTGCTGTGAATACTTGAAGCTGACGCCGTCAAAATCGATAGAGCCGTCGCGCACGGTGCGCACGGGATCGCGTTTATCCGTAAGAGCCGACTGTTCATCCAGTACCTCAGCGATACGATGGGTGGATTCTTCGGCAATGGTGATGATGACATAGACCATGGACAGCATCATCAGCGAGTTGAGAATCTGGAAGCCATAGGTCAGCATGGCGGAAAATTCTCCCACATCCAAATACGCACCGCTGGTGCTGATGATCAGATAGGAGCCGAAGAAGAGCACGACCAGCATATTGATATACAGGCAGAATTGCATCAGAGGGCCATTCAGCGCGACAATTCGCTCGGCTTTTGTGAAATCGCCGCGGATATCCTCGGCGGCATTGCCGAACTTCTGCTTTTCATAATCCTCCCGCACGTAGGATTTGACCACGCGAATACCCTTGATGTTTTCCTGAATGGAATTGTTCAGCGTATCGTACTTACGGAATACCCGCTTAAACATGGGCAGGGCGGCGCGACCGATCATCACCAGACCAAAGAGCAGAATGGGCACGACGATCACAAACATCAGGGACAAAACGCCACCCATGATGTAAGCCATGATGATGGAAAATAGGAACATCAGCGGACTGCGGATGGCCGTACGGATAATCATCATGTAGGCATTCTGTACGTTGGTCACGTCGGTTGTCATACGCGTAACGAGCGAAGAAGCGGAGAATTTGTCGATATTTTCAAAGGAATAGCGCTGAATCTGATAAAACATATCCTTGCGCAGGTTTTTGGACAGGCCGCAGGCAGCCGTTGAGCAGGTGGCTCCCGCCATTCCTCCAAAGGCCAGAGATACACAGGCCATTACAAACAAAATACCGGCATACAGAGCAAGTTCACGAAAGTCACACCCATCCTTGATGCGGTTGACAAGAAGGGCAATGATGTAGGGAATCAGGCATTCAATAATGACTTCAAAGACAACCAGTACCGGCGTGATGACGGCAGCCTTTTTGTATTGCCGAATGCTGCGGGTCAGCTTTTTAAACTCGTTGAGCACAATAGGACCTCCTGTAGGTATACTTTTTCAAAATCAAAGACGTAGCACTCCATTTCGTTCGGCAAGCTCGCAGACAATCAGCTGCTTGAGATAAGCCAACTGCCGGTCGAGCGTGTCAGGGTCGACATCCTGCATCAGCGTGACGGTGCCCATGCCTTCCAATGCCAGCGCAACGGTGGAGGACAGCTGCTCCGGAACGTCGCCGTGGATACATCCGCAGCGCAGAATCTCGGTCAGAATGGCTGTCTTGTTCTTTAATTGCTCGGCATAGTGGTGCTGGCAGGCATCCTGCCCGTGGCACAGAAAGAATTCGTACATCGCGCGGCGCAGGCTGTGCTCCCTTTGCAGCAGGGCATTTTTGCGGTTATCAAAGAAGGTGTCCAGCAGCAGGGAGAATTCTCCGCCCTGCTTTACTGCCGTGCGAATGGCTTCCAGCCGCTCGGCATCGTAATCGCGTATCACCTGAGCAAAGATCTCATCCACCGAGCGAAAATATAGGTATATGCCTCCACGGCTGATACCCGTTTCCTCAATGATGTCCGTCATGGTGACGCTCGAATAGCCCTGTCTCATGAAAACCTGCGCAGCACATTGCACAATGCGACGCTTTTTCTCATTGCCCTTTTCAGTGATGACCGATCCCCCCTTGCACAATAACAAATCACATGCTTTTTATTATATGACACACGTGTCAGCTTTTCAATCGACAATGTGTCAAAAAATCCGTTCACATGCGTTCAACAATCCATCCGCTTTACCCATTACCGCACAATTGGACTGTTTGGACAGATCAATAATACCGATTGATGGGCGTGTTTTGTCACAGAATCACCGATTTGTGCAGGAATATACATTGACAAAAAAATAACAATCAAGTATACTGAAACTATCGGGCAGAGGTCTGTCCATAACGTAACAGGAAGACGGCATGGCTGTGCCGTCTTGAGAGAGAAAGGGTGACTGGTTTGGATCTGATGGTGTGTGTGGGGAGCTCCTGTCATTTGCAGGATTCACGCGAGGTTATCAAGCGTTTCAAGGAATTGATTGAGGAGTTTGAGCTGGGGGATCAGATCGAGCTCAAAGGCTCCTTTTGCATGGGACATTGCGCCGAACAGGGCGTTTGTGTCAAATATGACGACAAAACCTATGGCGTGACCCTAGATATAGTCGATCATTTTTTTAAACACTATGTGAGCAAATGTGAATAGTCCCCTTTGGCAGTCAAGAGGATACGGGACAGGAGGAATGAGCGCAATGGCATACATAAGAGTCAAGGAAGCCAACTGCAAGAATTGCTATAAATGTCTCAAGCATTGCAGCGTTAAATCCATCAGCTATATCAACGACCGCGTGGAGGTGCTCGCTGATGGGTGCATTCTGTGTGGCCACTGTATCAACGTTTGTCCGCAGGGTGCCAAAACGGTCGTCAACGATCCCGCACGCATCCTGGGCTGGCTGACGGATAAACAGCATACGCGCGTGGTGGCCAGTGTGGCTCCCTCCTATATCGGCGTTTACAAGGTTGAGCACCGCGAGGCGCTGTATAATGCCCTGACAGCTCTGGGCTTTGATGCGGTGGAAGAGACCGCTGTCGGGGCACAGGAAGTGACGGCGGCTTACCGCGAGCTGATGCGGGATGGACGCATGCCGGTCATCCTGACGACCTGCTGTCCCACGGTCAACATGCTCATCACCAAATATTATCCCGAGCTTATTGACTATATGGCGCCCGTTGTGTCGCCGGTGCTGGCACACGGCCACCGTATCAAGCAGCGGGACGGAGAGAATACCCGTGTCGTTTTCATTGGGCCCTGTCTGTCCAAGATCAAGGAAATCGACGACCATCCCGAGTTTGCCGACGGGGTATTGTCCTTTCGGCAGCTGGACGATCTGCTGCGTGATCGCGGTATGACTATCGAGACCACCGATCTGAGCCAACAGGCGGCCGCAGACGGTGAAGCGCCCTTTTCCGGCCTCTATCCCATTCCCGATGGCATTGTGCGCGATGTGCAGCATCAGTCCCAGGAGGATGTCGGGTTGCGCACCTGCAACGGCTATCATACAATGAGCGTCAGCGGACTGGACAATGTAATGGCCTGCCTGCAGGAGCTGC
The DNA here is from genome assembly GCA_023415895.1 of Bacillota bacterium. Taxonomy (GTDB): domain Bacteria; phylum Bacillota; class Clostridia; order Oscillospirales; family Acutalibacteraceae; genus Avimonas. The sequence goes on along the minus strand of JAEZJA010000168.1, from coordinate 1,934 downwards.
AAAAGGATAAACGTGAAGGACGGGTCAGACGTCTGTTTATCGAGCTCAACGCCTGCGACGGAGGCTGCGTCAACGGCCCGCTGATTCCCGCGGAGCGCCGCAGTCTGTGCCATGCGCGCTTTGAAGTGGAAAATTACGTTCTGGCTCCGGCGCAGACGAGGCTGTCCACGCCACCCACTCCGGCACCATCGTGTGCCTTTGCGGCGGACGATTACACTCAAGAGGAACCGGATGAGCAGACCATCCGTAAAATATTAACCGAGATCGGCAAGCCCACGCCCGATAAGGAGCTTAATTGCGGATCCTGCGGGTATGCGACCTGTCGGGATAAGGCGATCGCCGTCTATCGCAAAAAAGCCGAGCTGTATATGTGTCTGCCGTATATGGCTGAACTCGCACAGTCACTCAGCGGCGTAACCCTCAGCGTAACACCCAACTATGTCATTGCGGTGGATCGTGATCTGCGTATTGTGGAGTTTAACCCCGCCGCTCAGAAGCGCTTCGGCATTTCACGCAGCGAGGCACTCAAGGCCGATCTGTATGAATTAATGGATCCGGCGGATTTCCTTGAGGTTTTTGAGACGCGATCGGGCATTACCGATAAAAAGATCAGTCTGTCCGACAAGCAGGAGATCATTCTCGAAACACTGGTCTATGCGCCTGGACAAGATCTGGTGATCGGCTTCTTTAAGGATGTGACCCAGGAGGAACGCCAGAGGGAAGAGCTGTACAAGGCGCGGCTGGAGGCGGCGGAGATGACGCAGAAGGTCATTGAAAAGCAGATGATCGCGGCGCAGGAGATCGCCAGCCTGCTGGGCGAGACGACGGCCGAAACCAAGGTGACTCTCAACAATCTGAAAAAGCAGATTCTGAGTGAGGCCGAGCGGTAGACGACAAACCACGTGACAGCCTGTATCTAGGGGGTGATGGAACCATGAGCGGGCGAGTGTATTATGATGTGACCAGCAAGAGTCTCAACAAAAAGAACGAAGAGCTTTGCGGCGATAAGGTGGAGGTCGTCAGCATTGACGATGGCGTGATTGTGGTGCTGTCCGACGGACTGGGCAGCGGCGTCAAGGCCAATATCTTGGCGACGCTGACCGCCAGAATCATCTCCACCATGATGAAATCGGGCGCGACACTGGAAGACACGGTGGATACCATCATCCATACCCTGCCGGTGTGCAAGGTCAGAAACCTGGCCTATTCCACCTTTTCCATTCTCAAGCTCACCAACGACGGCAAGGCTTATCTGACCGAATTTGACAGCCCGGGCTGTCTGTATATCCACGAGGGCGTAGGCTATCCCATTGACTATACAACGCGCGAGGTGGGCGGAAAATCCATCCGCGAGGCGACCTTTGATGTGGAATGCGGCGACGTGCTGACACTCATCAGCGACGGCGTCATGTATGCCGGTATCGGCGCGGCGCTCAATCTTGGATGGAACTGGGAAAGCGTGTGCAGCTTTCTCGAAGACAACTGGGAAACCAAGGAGACCAGCGCCCGCATGACCTCCGCGCTGCTTGGTGCCTGCGAGGATCTCTATATGAAGCAGCCGGGCGACGATACGACCGTCGCCACGATTAAGGTGATTCCGGAACAAATTGTCAGTCTGTTTTCCGGCCCGCCGCGTTTCCCGCAGGATGACGAGCGGGCGGTAGTAGACTTTATGTCCCCCGAGGGTGCCAAGGTGGTGTGCGGGGGTTCCAGTGCCAATATGGTAGCGCGCGTGCTTGGCCGTGAGGTTGTGACCGAACTCTGCGGCGACGAGGAATTGCCCCCCATTGGGCATATCCGGGGTCTGGATCTTGTGACTGAGGGGGTATTGACCATTCGCCGCGCCAATGGTATTATCAAGCGGTATATGGAAAATCCTGCTGATCCGGTCATCCTGCGGGTGCTGGAAGAAAACAACGGCGCCGCCAAGCTGG
>JAEZJA010000140.1 GCA_023415895.1 Bacillota bacterium | reverse complement strand
GCGCTAGGACGAGCTGCAGCGTGGATGCACCCAGCAAGATATTCATTCGGCGGGGCACAGAAAGATCAAAAGAACGCTTTTTCGGGGTGCTGTCGGCAACACGAGCTGTTTCTTGAATCTCCGCTTGGGTTTGTGTCAAATTATGCATGGTGACAACCAGCCTTTCCAATGGGGTAAACAACCCTACGATACTTTGATTATACTGTCGAACGGCGTAAAAAGCAAGCACAGCGAGAGTAATCGCGAAAATGAGCGCGGTGAGGATAGGGATGATAAGCAGCTGCATACTCCATAGATGCTGAAAAAAGGGAATACGAAGGGAACACGGAGTGCGACAGGGGCCCTCTGCGCAGACAGCGATTGTTTTAGCGACTAGATTGCTGCCAAATGCGCAAAAATTTCTCTTGACAAATAAGCGTTGCCACAGTATTATATTATATAGTTTTAAAAACCAGATGATAGATGCAACGAGACGCATATTACTATTATGAATTACGAGAACAATGTTGTCACATGGGAAGGATGAGGGTATGAGCTATCGTATTACAACGGATACCACCTGCGACCTGCCGCAGGAGTTTTACGACGAACGAGGGATTGTGACAGTCGGTCTGTCCTATCGCTTGGATGGTAAGGAATACAAGGAGGGCACAGACACCAATCTGGCGTCCAAGGATTTCTATAATCAGCTTCGTGCCGGGCTGCAATCCACAACCATGCAGGTCAATACCTATGATTTTATGAGCATTGTGGAGCCGCTTCTCCAGCAAGGCGAAGATATATTGCATTTGGCGTTTTCAAGTGGCCTGAGCGGTACATACGATTCGTGTGTGCGTGCCGTTGAGGAGCTTCATGAAAAATACCCGGAGCGCCGGGTGGTTATTATCGACAGCCTGGCCGCATCGGCGGGTGAGGGGCTGCTGCTGTATTATGCGAATGAAAACCGCAGGGCGGGGATGTCTCTGGACGATAATGCCCAATGGCTGGAAGAACATAAGCTGCGCGTGTGCCATTGGTTTACGGTGGACGATCTTATGTTTTTGCATCGTGGCGGACGCGTGTCCAAAACATCTGCTATTTTGGGATCGCTTTTGGGCATCAAGCCGGTACTGCATGTCGATGACGAGGGGCATTTGATCCTTGTGTCCAAGGCCCGCGGACGTGTGGGGTCAATTGATGCACTTGTCGATATGATGGTCAAAACGGCCAACGAGGACATCCGCGAACAGATGGTGTTCATCAGCCACGGTGATTGCAAGGAAGATGCCGAACTGTTGGCCCGTAAGCTGCGGGAGAAGGTCGGGGTGCAGAACATCCGGCTCTCTGACGTTGGACCAGTCATCGGTTCACATTCGGGTCCGGGCACGATTGCCTTGTTCTTTATGGGAAAACAGCGCTGATTCCATTGGCTTTACGATTCACAACACCCGTCCGGAGTAACCCGGGCGGGTGTTTTATTAGGTGCGCCCGGCATGAGCAATAATTTGGTGGTGAAAGTCTACTAGGCGCTCGGTAGCAGGAAGCGTTAGCCCCTTTCGTCGTTTCCGAGATGCCGATGGTAGCAAAAGTGTATAAAACCCCGGACGTTGGTGTGAAGGAATAATTGCTTTTCACAAAACACTATGCTATAATCTATAGGTATTCTTGGGGTAACACGGGCGGCTGGTATAACAACGGACAGGATTCGTTGAAATAGCCCCAGGATTCGCTGCGGCATTTACGCTATGGCGGGCGGTGCACAAAGTCGCCGCCGCTTTTTTTATAAGAATTTCTGGAGGAAGTTTAGGAATCCATGTGTATGCAAAGGAGCGTGAAGGAGATGCTACGCAGATATCTGACGGTGTTACTGTGCGTATTGGTGGCATTGTCCTGCTCAAGCTGCAGTCTGGGCGTGGATGTGGATACGCTGCTGCGTGCACCCAAAACCAACGGTGAGCAGCAGGAAATTCAGGCGGCTCTGGAAAAATACATCAACAGCACCGGGGCGAACAATACGATCAACGCTCCGGGAGGCTATGTCCTCAAGTACCCCAAATCGGGAAACTACCGCTCGTCCTTCATTCTCAAGGATATGGACAACGACGGTGTGGAGGATGCGATCGCGTTTTACGGGACAGGCAATGAAAACAGCAATGTGCACTTGAATTTTTTGCAGAAAAAAGAGGGCAAGTGGCAGTCGATCTGCGATGTCGAGGGTGCCAGCCCGGATATAGAACGTGTCAGCTTCAGCGATCTTCTGGGCAATGGAGTCATGGAGCTGCTGACTGGGTGGAATATAGACAATGTCCCCGAAAAACAGCTGGTTTTGTATACCATACAGGATGGGCAATTCAATCAGCGATTTAAGGAACTGTATTCCAGCCTTGTGCTTGCCGATATGACCGCTTGCGGTCATGACAATCTGCTGCTGCTCCATACCGATGCCACAGAGAATGTTTCCACAGCCCAGCTGTGGACGGCCACAATGGACAAGACGGTCGGGCAGATGGTGCTGACCGAGCTGGGTTCGACGCGGCTGGATGGGTATATTCAGTCCTTTTCCAACTCAAAGGTCGGCAAGCTGTCGGATTCGCTTGTCGGTGTCTATGTGGATGGAATCAAATCTTCGGGCGGTATGGTGACCGAACTGATTTACTGGGACGAAGGGTTGTATTCTCCTTTTTACAATGCGAAAAAGAATGTCACCGAGTTGACCTATCGCAATTCCACCGTGGCCTGTCGGGATATAGACGGCGACGGTTCTGTGGAATGGCCGGTTACGGCTACCCCCATCGGCATGGATTCCAGCCCAAATGCAGAATCAGCACAGGTCTTGACGGCAAAATGGTATGCTTGGGATTTTGTTCACAGCACACCGACAGAAAAATTTTCGAGTCTGATGAACCTTGCGGATGGGTATTACCTGCGTTTGGACGCCGCCTGGGAGGGACTTTATTCCGTTTCCTACGACACCGCCCTGCATACGCTGCGCCTGCATTCCCTCAATAAGCAGACGGCCGGGCAGGATGTGTTGGCTGTACGCACACAAAACCTCTTATGGGCAACAACAACCGGGAGCGCGGATGATTCCGACACTAGTTTGGTCGAAGAGGGAAAGAGCCACGAGTACACCACGCTGGAAATCGTGAACAACGTCCGGTATGAGGTGTGGTTTTCCAGCGAGGCACCATTTAATCTGGATATGGAGAGCGTGCGATACATGTTCACGCGCCTGACAAAATAATCCTTTTTATTAGAAAGGGGTCAACCGATGAAACGAGTACTGGTGTGTGAGGATGAAAGTTCGATTCGCGAGTTTGTGGTGATCAATCTCAAACGCTCCGGCTACGAGGTCGTGGAAGCGGGATCGGGAGAGGATGCCCTTCGCCTTTTCGATGAACAGAAGGACAGCGTGGATATCGCGCTGTTGGATATTATGCTGCCCGGTATGGACGGCTTTGCGGTGTGTCGTGAGCTGCGCAGCCGCAGCGATTCCATGGGCATTATTATGTTGACCGCCCGTACACAGGAAATGGAGAAGGTGGGCGGCCTGATGATGGGCGCGGACGATTATGTGACCAAGCCTTTCAGTCCATCCGAGCTCGTGGCGCGGGTGGATGCGCTCTACCGTCGTGTTGCGGCGGCGCGTACGCGCGCGGAGGTCAATTATCTTGAGAAAATCACCAGCGGTGAATTTGTATTGAATCTGCGCAACCGCACCCTGAAAAAGGGTGCTCAGCCGGTCGAACTGACGCAGGTCGAATTTCAGATCATGGAATACTTTTTTACCAATCCCGCCAAGGCACTCAGCCGCACGGATATTCTGACGCGCGTGTGGGGGGAAGAGTACTTCGGGGAAGAAAAAATTGTGGATGTCAACATTCGTCGACTGCGCATGAAGATTGAAGACGATCCTTCCGAACCGAGGCATATCCTGACGGTTTGGGGGATGGGATATAAATGGATGGAGTAGATTGGCCGTCCGTACGCTAGTGAATTTGTGCGAAGGAAGTGAAAGCGATGGCGCGAAAAGCAAGCATTATGCGCCGCTGGATGCTCAACAGCATGAGCGTAATTCTGGTACTCCTTGTCATATTCGGCGGCGTGTTCGTGCTGTCGATACGGCTGAATTATTATAAGAGTGTGGAGTATTCCCTGTCCTCCCGCATCCTCGCCATGGATTCGGTTACCACGCAGCTGACAACCACCAATATGACGGGAACCTTCGATTCTTTGGCCAGAGCCTTTGTGGAAAGCTTTAATGAGAAAGAAAAACTTGAGCTGCAGGTGCTCAATTCATCCGGCGTGGTGGTGGTTTCCTCTACCGGCTTCAGCCCGGACAGTACGCCGGTGGCCGATTTCAGCAAGGCCGTGAAATCCTCGGATTTCTCCACTACCTGGACGGGTCGAACGAGCCTCGGGGAACACGTGATGGCGGCTACGCTCGTCATCAAGAATCCAGACGGGACGGTTTTTGGCGCTATCCGCTATGTCACCTCTCTTACACAGGTGGATCGTCAGATATGGATGTATCTTGCGGTCGTAGCCTTGGTCGGTATTGCCGTGGTGCTGTTTGTGATCCTCTCGAGTTCCTATTTCATCAGCTCTATTGTCCGGCCCGTCACCGAGATCAACCGGGCGGCGCGGCAGATCGCCCTGGGCGACTACGATTCGCGCATTGAAAAGAAAAGCGACGATGAAATGGGAGAGCTGTGCGATACCATCAATTATATGGCGGGAGAAATCCGTACAGCCGAACGCTTGAAAAACGACTTTATTTCTTCCGTTTCCCATGAGCTGCGCACACCCTTGACAGCGATTCGGGGCTGGGCGGAAACGATGAAGGCGGCTGGGCCTGCGGACGCCGAGCTGACCGAAAAGGGCCTTGACGTGATTATGAATGAGTCCGACCGACTGTCGGGCATCGTGGAGGAACTGCTGGACTTCTCGCGAATGCAGAGCGGTCACATGGTGATGAAGTTCGGGCGTGTTGATGTGGCGGCAGAGCTTGCCGATGCGGTATTTCTCTTCCGTGAGCGCGCCAAGCGCGAGCAGCTCGAGCTGATG
>JAEZJA010000094.1 GCA_023415895.1 Bacillota bacterium | reverse complement strand
ATCCTGTGTAATGTCCAGCATCGACTTTCCTTTGGGCAGCGCCTGCACAAATTCCGCAATCATATCGGCAGCCTCGTTCGCCGCCTGATCAAACAAATCAAAAAAGCTGTCAGAGCTCACCTGCTGGTCATCATACGGGTTAACCCAGAGAACATGGGCCTCATTGGCATAATCCCAGTCGGAGGTATCCTCAGGCCGCAGCAGCGAAGTCAAAAAATGCCCCCGGCGGGCAACCGTCTCCAGCGGACGAAACAGCAGCTTCTGCCGCAGCATAGAACGGTCAGTCATCAGGTTCATTGCCTGGCGCATATCCCCCGGCGCATAGCTGAGCTGCTCCGCCGTCGCGGTCACACCGAAATAACGTGCTACGATGGGCTGATACAGCCGTCCGACCGCCAAGTACAAATTGTTATGATCTTTGGGTAGAACCTTCTCCAGACGGAAATCGCTCATCAGGCGTCCTGTTTCCCGCCGCAGAGTCAGGGTGTCCAGAGCACTCTCAATACGAAAATGGTATTGATGACTGTTGGTCCCGTAGTCGGGATCAACAACGCGCAGCTGCTCCTGCGCCCATAGGATATAGGGGTGTGCCGCACGATCCAGCGCGTAGTGGCAGAAAAAGCCTTGCACATACCCCAGCATCTCGTTTCGCTGAAGCTTTTCGGCATTAATGACCGTACGAAACGCTTCAAACAAACAGGCCGGACTCATCGCATGAAGCTGACTGCCCGCCTTGGTTTCGCTTTTCCCTATGTTCCATGGCAAAACACGATGAAAGAAAAAAATGTCGGGACCCTGTGCGCCGATCAGCGCACTGTCGAAATCGGCAAGTTCAATCCCGGCCTTTTTCAGCTTTGAGAACACGCGCAGCGCAAAAAGATAATGTGTTACCAGCGCAGGCATATCCATACCTCCTCCATACAGAAACTGATAACTGCCTCTTCATAAACAGAGCACACAATGTTACCATTATACCTCTTTTTACCTTATTTGGGTATAGTATTAAACAGATCTTAAGAATTTTTATGAAATAAAACTGTCCCAGCCTCTCGTGGCAATCAATTCACTCAAATCCCCAGGCAGCGGGGCAGTCAGCTCCACCTGATCCCCCGTTACGGGATGAATAAACCACATGTGCGAGCAATGCAGCGCATGCCGGGGCATAAACCGCGTATCCTTACCGTACATGGTGTCCCCTGCCAGTGGATGGCCAAGCCATGCCAAGTGCACGCGAATCTGGTGGGTTCGTCCCGTTTCAATGGTAACGCGCAGCAGCGATAGCTCGTCGTCTGCCGCCAGCGATGTCCACCTCGTCAGACAGTATTTCCCGCCCTCGCCGACCTCCCGCGTGATTCCGAAGCCGGGTTTGATGCGAATAGGCTGCTCAATAACGCCTTCGCCGTCCAACTTTCCCAGCACCACCGCCAGATATTCCTTGTGTGGCCGTGCGTCATCTTTACCGCTGAGCGTATGTGCCGCCTGCGCGTGTTTGGCTGCCAGAAGCAGCCCGCTCGTATTGCGGTCCAGCCGATTGATGGGACGAAAGGCCAGTGGTGTACCTTGTGCCTGATAATGCGCCACTACGGCGGCAGCCAGTGTGGGTTCTTCATGCCCCGCCGACGGATGCACCGCGAGATAGGGCGGCTTGTTGATCACCAGCACGTCCGCATCTTCATACACGATGTCAAGCGCCAGCGGCACACCTTCTACCCGTACCTTATCATTAGGAAGACGCAGCCGCACGGTCTGGCCAGTCTTAAGGCGATCAATGCTGCGCACAGGCTCTTCGTCGGCCGTGATGCCCCGCTCCACACGTTTGAGCTTAGCCAGCAGGCGCGCCGATACGCCGCATCCCCGCCGCAAAAAGGTCTGCACACTCGCCTGATCGTATGCCGGTGTCACAACATAGCTGAGTTCCCGCATGGGTGCTCTCCTTCAGATCAATAAGGGCTGTTGAAAAACGGTTTCGGATCGGTTAATAACCGTTCCCACCACGCTATTGCGGCTATCACAGGATATACGCAGCAATGTGTAGAAACAATTAGAAATCGCCCGCCGTTTCGCAACAGCCCCGGCCTTGCTTGTCTGCGGCATTTCGCCGTTATCCGTCAACTTTCACCATCCAGCCATAGGGATCGGGGAGGCGGCAATTCTGAATGCCGGTCAGGTTGTCATACAGCTTTTGAGCCACTTCGCCGATGGCCTGGTGGTTAATCACGATCTTCTCGTCATCCACCTTCAATTCACCGATGGGTGAAATCACCGCGGCCGTTCCGGTACCGAAGGCCTCCTCCAGCGTGCCGTTGGCAGCCGCGTCCACAACCTCCGACAAAGCCAGGCGACGTTCGGTCACTTGATAACCCCAAGAACGCAACAGCTCAATGCAGGACATCCGGGTAATGCCACCGAGAATGCTGCCCTGCAGCTCAGGGGTGATGATCTCTCCGCCAATTTTAAAGAACACGTTCATTGTGCCGACTTCTTCAATGTATTTGCGTTCCACGCCATCCAGCCACAACACCTGTGAATAGCCCTGCGCCGCCGCCTCGTCCTGCGCTTTGAGAGAGGCCGCGTAGTTAGCCGCCGTCTTAACAAAGCCCGTACCGCCCTTGACGGCGCGTACATAGTGTCGCTCCACATATATTTTAACCGGGTTGATTCCTTCGGCATAATAAGCGCCGACCGGCGACAGGATGATCAGAAACAGCAGGTGGTGCGCCGGATGGACGCCCACGTGGGGATCCACCGCAATGATGAAGGGACGCACATACAGCGCCGTATCCTTGCCTTCGGGGATCCAGTCACGATCCACATCCACAAGGCGCTTGACAGCTTCAACCGCCAGTTCCTCATCGATGGCTGGAATACATAAACGCTCATTTGATAAATTCAGGCGAGCCATATTTCTGTCCGGACGAAACAGCACAACCTCACCCTCGGGGGTGCGGTACGCTTTGAGTCCCTCAAAGACCTCCTGTCCGTAGTGCAGACACATGGCAGCCGGGTCGAGCGACAACGGGCCATAGGGGACGATGCGGGGGTCGTGCCAGCCCTCTCCCTCATCATAGTTCATAATAAACATATGATCCGTATAATAATTCCCGAAACCGAGCTTGGAGGAATCCGTCGGTTTGGTTTTGGGAGCCTTTGTCCGTTCCACAGGGATGTTCATCGCTCTATTCATTATGTGATCGTTCCTTTCATTGAGAACCTTTAGCCGCAGCGCCTGAACCCAATCCAATATCAGACTAGTTATTTTGATTATATGCCTGTCTGTAAGGAAATGCAAGATTATGCGCTCTTTTTTGTGTTTGTTACAAAACCAGTTGAGGGAATACGCACGAATTAAGACACGTTGCTTGTTTGCCCCAGCGTCTTTTAAAATGCAAACGACCGCTATAGGGTGCTGGAGAATCATAGACAGCAGTACACAACCGAGATTGTCAAAAACTATTGTCACAAAACCCAGCGAATTTCAAGAAAAGCACTTGACGAGCCTACCTCCTCTTGCTATAATAGTCGATGCGACAAAGCGGCACGCTAGTGTGGCTCAATGGCAGAGCAGCTCATTCGTAATGAGCAGGTTGTCAGTTCGATTCTGACCACTAGCTCCAACAAAAATCCCCCTGTAATCGATAAGGTTGCAGGGGGATTTTTGCGTTGCTTCCTGTCTTTTTCAAATGAATCATACTGGTTCCATTCTTGTAATGATAGTCTCAGTATCGTAACAAAAGTTGATGCCCAGTATGGTTTGGTATATACTGTTAACAGATTACATCAAACAATCCGTTTCCTGCGT
>JAEZJA010000093.1 GCA_023415895.1 Bacillota bacterium | reverse complement strand
GGCTCAAACGTGGGCTCCAGCAGACCGTGCTTCTCTTTCAGCTGCAGTACACGCAGACAAGCGGCGTCAATCGCGCTTTCGGGAATAGCTCCTTCGGCAACCAGCTGCTCCAGATAGCGTAGGTAACAGTCAGACGCCATATCGATATCAACCTGTGCCTCCATAGCGAACCGTGCCGCTTCTTTTTTGTCTTTTGCAATGCCGTGGGGAATCATCTCGCGAATCGCGCCTGAATCGGAGATCAAAACTCCAGAAAAGCCCCATTCTTTTCTCAGAACATCCACCAACAGTTCCTGACTAGCCGTTGCCGGCACGTCGTTGACTGTGTTGTAGGAAGTCATCACCATATCAACGCCCGCATCCACCGCCTTTTTATAGGCGGGAAGAAATTGGTCGCGCAGCTGCCGCTCGCCCATCTGTACGGTATTGTAGTCTCTACCCGCCTCTGCAGCTCCATACGCGACCATATGCTTGACACAGCAAGATACCCCCGCATCGTGGAAGCCTTCGACTGTGGCGGCTGCCATAATGCCGCCCAGAAGCGGATCTTCACCGAAAGATTCCATAATCCGTCCCCAACGCGCATCGCGTGCCAGATCCGCCATTGGTGCAAACACCGTATGGATATTGTGGGCTGCCGCCTCCTCGCCAGCAATCCGGGAACTTTCCCGCATCAGCTCAGGCGCAAAAGAACACGCCAATCCGATCGCCACGGGGAAAATCGTGTCGCACCCGTGAATCACATCGTGCATACACAGAGGCGGTATTTTCCCGCCGATCTCATCGGACAAAAAAGCCCTCAACACTTGCAGAGCACCATCAGCCGTGGAGTTATCCAGAAAGCTGCCGATCGATGCGCGTTCTTGGTCAGAAAGAGCAAATATATCCTTGACAGGAGTTCCGGTTTCCGGATCACGCCGAAGAACATACCGGCTGTACAGCTGCACCAATTGACCTATCTTTTGCTTTAGAGTCATTGACTGCAGTAATTCCATTGCCTTCATAGGTTACCTTACTCCTTATCCCGATAGACACGTATCTCATAGATGCGTGCAGGTGTGTCACCCCACGTTTCCAATACATTCACACGCAGTTTTGAGGCGGTCACCGTATCAAATGTCACACTGTTGAACCGGTGATAGTTGTCGTTTTTCTCATAAATCTTCTTCCATTCACCGTCACAATATGCATCAATCTCATAGGATTTAACCAGAAGCTGAGAAACCTTCTCTCCGCAATCCAGCGGCATTCTGGAATAGGCGTGGCTCAAACTGTCGAATGTGATATTTACGTGATTGCACTCAACTGCCTGTGCAAATTCCAGTGTAATACTTTGACGTCCGCTCTTCGCTGCGATCCACATATGCACGGGGTTGGTCGACCAGCGACGATTGTAGCCGTCGATCACATTCTGCGGCTCTCCGTAATTCGGTGCCGGAGTGATGCTGAAGCTGTGTCCGTCATAAGAGGTAGCATATTCCCACGCATCCTCGACATGTTCAGCACGCCGACAGAAATCATAATGCTGTTTGCTGAAACTCCACTCCACATCGTCCGTCTTGGTCAGTTCCACAAGGTATCGCTCATCGTCGTTATAAGGATTCTTCTTACTCAAAGCGGCATCAAACGGAATGCTGTACCAACCCGAAAAACCCGCCGGCACCACAAAAGTGACACTTTTTTCTTCAGTAAATTTCGTATAGGTGTCGTCCACACCCCACTCCATCTGATTGGAAGCATTAAAATACTTAAATTTTTTGCTTTCCTCATTGTACTTGTGCTGACGCTCATTCACAAAATGCTTCAGAACCGCCGTGACCGTACGGTCGGTATTCGCGGTATTGCGAATAAAGCATGAAAAGCTTTCAAGCTTTTCTTTCCAGTCCCACAGCATTACGCCGCGATCACGATCCAGCGGCAGAAAGTCATCCGTGGCCGGCACTCCGAACGGTACAAAGCTATCCGCCGACACCGTCGCCTGTTTTGCCAGATCCTCCGGGTCCCGGTTTTCACATCCCATCACAGAGATATCCTCTTTCAGCATAATCTGCTGAAGCTTTTCCATATGCTCGTGATAGATATCCGAAGGACTACAGGCGTATTTCTTGCATAGACCCGCCGCCACACCGGCCGCCATACCGATCGTAGACAGTGTTCTTTGCAAACGCACCGTTCCGTGTGCCAGGTGGCTAACACTGCAAAGACGTGAGGCAAAGAACAGATTGTCAATATCAGGAGAATAGATGCAGCGGTATGGAATGGAATATAGGGGTGGGATCGCCACATACCGAATTTCGATATATTTCTCATTTTCCGGACGCGGATAGTGCAGATCCTCTGCAAAGCCTCCGAAGCCAATGCCGTCGTCAAAAATAGTGCCGGCCTCCACATCCGTCTGTGTCAACGTGTATTTGCCGACAAAGCGACGGCTTTCACGTTTCGCAACGCGGGGACTGACCCAGACCAGATCCCAGTTTTCATTCTCCGGGAACTCGCGTTTTCCTCTTGCCCACCACGAATACAGCTGTTTGAGCAAGGCGTGATAGATCTCGTGCTCGTCCTCGATCGTATCACTGGATTTTTCGCCGCCGGTTTCCGTGGGATACACCAACACGCTCTCTCCGTAAGCAGGAAAGCGGGTGGGAGAATGCTCATAACCGGGATAATACTCCGGCGTGCCGGGAGGCGGGGTGAACGGCTGAGGGCGGCCACTCTTACGGACATATGCCACCAAGCTGCTCCCCAACGTGATATTATCCGCTTTTTCCGGAGCGCTGCGCTCGTGATAGGTTTCCTGCCCCTCGCGTCCCGTACGGAATTTGGCTCCGGCCGCCGCCGACACATTACCGTCCCCTGAAGAATCGATCACCGCACAGTTCACGGTTATCTCACGCGTATGGTAGGTGGAGATATCCTCGACGATCACCTTGACGATACGTCCGTTTTTCACCACAGGCTCTTTTGCGTAATGGCAGCGCAGCACTTGCACGCCTGCTTTTTCAAGCGTATCGTTGAGCACGCCGTCCCACATTTGCGAAATATTATAATGGTGGTCATAGGTATTGGTCTTGGCGCCACGCCACGCGGCCTCTTCGATCATCTCCTCTATCACACCGGTTTCCGCGGCATAGGGATGAAACCGATGTGCGCCCGACGGATGCACACCAACATCAGGGCCTCCGTTGCCCCCGAGCGTACGGTATTTCTCAAGCAGCACGACCGAGCAGCCTTGTCTTGCCGCCATAACCGCTGCACAGACACCGGCTAAGCCCGCTCCGATGACCAACACGTCCGTCGTGATCTTTTCCGAAATGCGTTTATACATCACTTTAACTCCTTAAAAGCCCTCTAAATTCAGGATATCACTTTTGCGATATCCCTCCAAGCAACGTTCAAAAGATAATGGGGCTGTTCCGTTGATATAATGATTTTTATACCGTTTTCCCTCGTATTCCCATTCGATTAAGAAAAATACAGTTTCCTCACCGGGATAGACAATTGTGTCAATATCCGCGGTCACGTTTTTACCGACCTGAGCGCTTCCATCCAACAACACCTTGTCGTGAGTCACATCCGTCACGCGATAGGATACCCGCGCCTCTTTCAGAGTATCGTTGGCACAGGCCAGTGTCAGCACACCGTCTTTTGGCTCGCGAAATATCAAGCACACCGGTTCCTGACAACGCTGCAATACCGAATACGCCAGCTTACGGTTAAAATAATAGTCCACAACCGCATCGGAAAACTGTGGCCATCCGTCTATCAGGTTCCAAATGAGGATGCCTGTTGTTTTATCCCATTTGCCCAGACGAAAACGCTCCACAAAATATTTGTCCGCTTCCGCCTGTGTAAGCTGGCTAGCCAGTGCAAAGACATCAAGATCCTCCGGATGAAATCCGAAAAGTGCATGGACTTGACTGTCCATTACCGGAATACGGTTGGCATTGGTGGCGTCCTCTTTCGCTTCCATACAAGTCGCGTGAATCAGCCATTCCCTATTGCCTTTCCAGGGCCACAGATGTGTCGGACTTAAGAATTTTTTGAGCGATTCCGGCGACGGGCATCCGTGATATCCCGTCTCGCTGGCAAAACGACACACGGCTTTGCTATAGAAATCCGTTTTATAATAGGTGCGAGGTCCCCAGAGGTGGTATTCCGGAACCATTTTTTCTTTTCTCTGTGCAAAGGCTGCGGCGGAAATGTAGGGGGAACTCGCCATATACACGCGAAACGGATCCATACGGTGTAGAACTTCCGGCAATACCTGACGCGTCAGCACGTTGCTGTTGCAATCTTGTCTGACCGGATGCCACCCGCTTATGGCTACGTCGCACTCATTATCTCCTACCCACAGAAAGAGCGATGTATGATTGCGCAGTCGCCGGACAATGTGTTCCGCCTCGGTACGGATAGCGCTTTGGAACTCTTGTCCCTGCGGATAAAAGCTGCACGCCATTGCAAAATCCTGCCACACGGCGATCCCATTTCTGTCACAGTAATCAAAGAATTCGTCACTCTCATACACATTGCCGCCCCAGCAGCGAACCATATTGCAGTGACTGTCCTCCAGCAGAGAGAGCACTTTCGGAAGACGTTCCCGATCCCGCGAGTGAAACGCATCCAGGGGAACCCAGTTCACACCCCGGACAAACATTTTCTCGCCGTTCACCTTGAAGCAGAATTTTCCGTTTCCATCTTCATCCACTATATCTGTCTTTTCCAGCTCCACTTCACGAAACCCCGCCGAAATATCACGGCTGTCCAGCACGGTGTCCCCACAGCAGAGGTCGATATGTATACGATACAGATTGCTGTCACCCATCCCCTTGGGCCACCAAAGCTTCGGGTTTTTTACGTGAATAAAGGTACGTCCTTCTGTATGCAGGGGTTTGTAACTGATAAAAAACCGGCTGTCATCACATTCTCCGCTGATGAGCAGACGATAATCGCACAGGCAATCCGCCTCTATGTGTGCGCGATAATACAGATGAAAGGTGGCAAGCTCAGGAGTGGCTCTAATTGTTGTGATAAAGATGTCCTCAATCCGCTCCACCGGTTTTTCGAACAGATATACCGAACGCCACAGCCCTCCGGATAGTATTCGCGGCATGATGTCCCATCCGAACATATGCGGCGCTTTGCGGACCGTAATGGCATCCGCTTGATACTCCTGATATTGTGTCACGCCGGCTTCAAAACAGTTTTGGCGGGATCGCAGAAATACCGGAAGAATGTGCACGACCAGCTCGTTATCCCCTTGTTTGAGCCCAGCTGCCGGGTATTCGTGCGCAATCAGCATATTATCCGACTCACCCACCAGCACGCCGTTGAGATAGATCTCGGCAAATGTGTCGATGCCTTCAAAGCGGAAAAATCGCCTTTGGATATCCAACTCTTCAAATCGGAACTTTCGCCCGTACCACAGGTGCAGACTTTCTAGTTCTCTCGCCTTTAGAGGGTGATCGCTGTAAAACAGATCCGGTAAAAGTCCCTCTCTTTGAAAATCCAGTTCAAAGTTCCCCGGTACTTTTCCGCATATGTGCGTAAAACCGGAGCTTTGCAAGGACGAAAGCGTCGTATATTTGTCCGTCTCACCGGTACAGTCGCGATTATGTGCCGTGAAAAGTTCCCATTCTCCGTCAAGACATATCGATTTCCACATTGTACCCATCTCTTTTTCTCCTGATCTTCAAAATGATATACCGCCCGTTTCAGCGAAAATATAGTGCCTGAACTTCCTGCTCAAATGGGGTCTGATTCGACCCAAAATAGATCTTGACCACATTGAACCCTTGCTTCACACCTTCAGTCACATCAAAAACATGAATCTCACTCATATTCTCGCTGACAAATCTGTGCGACCCGTTCACCTCTATGAACACGGTTCCGGTATGCTTCAATTTGATCCGCAATTCGGTTTCTTCACCTGGCTCAAAGTCTCGAATTGCATATGTCAGGCACTGATAGGTCGTACCGCTGTCCACACGTACGGTCGCACCGTATTGTGCATCCTGCGTGGCTTTCAGAATCGAGGGATTGA
Source organism: Bacillota bacterium (assembly GCA_023415895.1). GTDB lineage: Bacteria > Bacillota > Clostridia > Oscillospirales > Acutalibacteraceae > Avimonas. The sequence goes on along the minus strand of JAEZJA010000093.1, from coordinate 2,503 downwards.
ACTGTTTCTGCTTTTCCAGAGCCTCAAAGCCCTTTGCGATCTCCTCCCCAGCCAGTTTCAACGAGCCGTCGTTGTACAAAACACCGTAACGCTTATCTGTGTTGGTATCTCGCAAGGACCAGAAGAGGGCTCCTGCAAGATTCGCATTCAGAAAATCACCCTTTTCGCATGCAAACCGAAACTCCCGGAACAGATTTTTATAGTATCCGGCCACCACCTCATTCCAGGGCAACCCTGTCGCCGGATCGATCTCGGTTTCATTTTCCGGCGTACTCAAGCCGTTCTCGACCATAATAACCGGTTTGCCGAGAGAGTAGTTATCAATCAAAAATCGCAGATTCTGCAGCGTTATATTGGGGAGAGTCTTGTCATTTGAAAACTGATAGCTGTCGATGCCGATATAGTCAGATGCTTGTGCTAATCGGATCATCCATTCATTCATACTGACGCCCAGTTTATGCTGTTCGGTGATGTTGTTGTAGATCACCATCAGCTTCAGACGATCGGCAGCACCAATATTCTTTGCCGCCTCACGCGCAACTTGACAGGCCTCCACATACCAATCTGCGAACAGTGCGGCACGATCTCGGTACTCCTGTGCCGCTCCGGACAGCCTCTGCTGCCAGTCGAGTTCATAATCGATCGACAAGATGATATCTCCGCCTACGGTTTTGAGCAGCTCCTGTACAAACGTATAAAGGAACTGTTTGGCGGCTGTGCGGGTTTCCTTGTTGGTGATATCCTGCTCATAAAAAGAAGGGATGTTGCTTTCTGAAAAATTCGGGTTCCAATTCAGATTGGCGCTGATGTCCACACAACTGATGATGGTGCTTCCCATCTTGTGAGCGGATAAATCGTTGCCGAAGGAAGACAGATCATAAATTCCCTTGGAGGTCTCAAGCTTAGCCCACTTATAGAAGCTTACACGATCAATCGATCTTTTTCCGAAAGCTGTAAAGGCCTGTTCCTGATAGTTGTAATTGGAATAGAAGCCCAGCTGAAGACCCATCGCATTCTCCTCATAGGAATTCAGCACCAAAAACTCGTCCGCGTCCCCTGTGTATAGGTCACCCAGATCATAATAGGGGTTGACCCGCGCACCGGTGTGGATGATGCGATAGAGCACGTTTGCCATCATCGCGCGCGTCACTTCCTCCTGCGGAGAAAAATTCGACTCACATTCCATAAGTCCCAACGCAATTACCTGCAGCACGCTCTCACGAAAGCTTTCCGTAATGGAACTGTAGTCCTCCAGCATCATTTCATATTGCATGCTGTTATCCGTGTCCTCTACTGCACGGTCTACCATATACGCAAGCTGCTCTTTGGTGATCACCGCCTCGGGAGTGAGTGTGATGTTTTTCTCCAGCAGGTTCTTCTCACGCGCCAGCTTCACCAATTCGTCACCTGTTTTTCCTTCGACATCGATCTCAGATAACGCAAAGAGATAACCCAGCCATTGGGCAGCTGTGATTTTTTCATCTGGAGAAAAGGTATCTGTCTTTTCGAATATGCCCATATCCGCCAGCCGAACAGCGGCCACCTCGGAATCGTGTCCGATCATATCGGTGTAGGAATGGCGAAAAGTGGTGTATGCCTGATAATTGAAATACATCGACGATTCGGTGGAGACCTCGCCTCTTTTGTAGGTGATTTCATTCGAAAACATAGGATATTTCGTTCTTCCGGATATCAGGGAGCTGTTCTGTGCGGTATCACTGCTGACACCCTGATCATTTTCAGGTCCGACATTCCTTTGGCACGCTGTACAGCCCAGCAGTATAACCGCCGTGCATCCCGCAAAAAAACTTCTGATTTTGCTTGCCATGGCCTTTTCCTTTCTCCGCAACGATGATCGCAAAACGTATTTTTGTTGCTGAAATGGTTATTTTACCCCTTCATAATACGAAGGATCGTAAAGGTGTTCTTCTCATCTGTAAAGGCAGGTGTGATCGTGATGGTCACGTCTTTGGGGGTATCCGAGCGGAAGAGCAATACCGCCTCGGGATGAACATATGACTTATTGAAAGCACAGCTGATCGTTTTCGCGGCACCGCCATTAACCGATACCGACACATCGCCGGCTGTTGCCAACGGCGATTTTTTAATTAAAAGATGCACAATCTGACAATCGTCAAATTCCAGTACCATCGGTTTACTGCCGCCGACTGCTGTCCAGCCGTTTTTTATGCTGGTGTAGGCATTGGGATCACTCGAAAAACTGCCCAGGGATTTGGGAGTGTACACATCCGAGGAATAGTAGTCGGTGTCCATATAAATTTCGCTGTATCTCGCGGTTGGCAGCGCCTCTTCTTTGAGAGGAATGGAATCGATTTTGTCATATACGTGGGTGAAATAATGATTGAGCAACAGCCCTACGATGGCATGACCGGTGTTGTTCGGATGAACCGTATCAGCGCTATACGATGACCATGTGCGCTCGCCGTCTTTAATTGTCTCATATACGGAATCCTTGAAGCTCACCATCGGTAGCTCATAGTAC
>JAEZJA010000004.1 GCA_023415895.1 Bacillota bacterium | reverse complement strand
TGATAGAATAGCTTTTGTCCATGGCGATGGGCTCCTTCTGTCAGAGTGTTGTGTGAGAACTTTATTCTAACAGATCAATCCATCGCTGTGGACTTTTTATATGTTCAATTTGATTTTACAATTTACCGTTTTTGATGTTTGGTAAAAGTTTGAAAAATAGTGCCAGACCGATTGACAAATGTTGTGGTCCATGGGAAAATGGGCTTAACGATTTTGCGTAACCTCAGGAGTATTCTTCGATTCTGCGCAGTATACTAATACGAAAGGCTGTGACTGTGATGAAGGACCCGAGTGCGGCAACTACCCAAAAATTAAATAAGACTGAAAAAAGCTGGATACTGTACGACTGGGCAAATTCCGTGTACGCGACCAATATTCTGGCGGCCATTTTCCCCATTTATTATGCCAGTATCGCCGGAGATGTGGGCGATAAGTGGTATGGCATCGGTGTGGCCGCAGCATCCCTCATTGTCGCAATTATGGCGCCGCTGCTGGGTTCGATTGGTGACTCCCGAGGAATGAAAAAGAAATTTCTGACCTCTTTCATGATTCTAGGCGTGGTGTTTACGGCACTGATGGCTTTTGTTGCCGATTGGAAGTGGATGCTGATCGGCTATGTGATCTCACATATCGGTTTTTCGGGTGCCAATGTGTTCTATGATTCCTTCCTAACGGATGTCACGACGGAGGAACGTATGGATAAGGTGTCCGCCTGGGGATATGCCATGGGGTATCTCGGCGGCAGTACCATCCCCTTTGTCATTTCTATCGCCTTTTTGCTGGCGACCGGCTTCAGCACGGCGGCGGTCAAATTTTCCATTTTGATCACCAGTGTGTGGTGGGCAGTGTTTTCCATTCCGATTCTGCGCAATGTGAAGCAGGTGCACTATGTGGATACACCGGCCTCCAAGTTGGCACGGACGGCCTTCCGCAATCTGTGGGATACCCTCAAGAGCATTGTCAAGAGTAAGGGCCTTTTACTATTTTTGGTTGCCTATTTCTTTTATATTGACGGTGTTAATACGGTTATCTCGATTGCCACCAATTACGGTGCCACGCTTGGGCTGGGATCCACGGGCATGATCATTGCCTTGTTGGTCACTCAACTCGTTGCCGTGCCCTGTTCCATTCTGTTCAGCCGTCTGTCCAAACGGGTGGGGGCCATCCGCATGATCGGCATTGCGGTGGGCATTTATTCGGTAATATGCTGCGTTGGTTTCTTTATGGGACATACGGTGGAACCGTATCAGCTCGAGTATGACCATATGGTGACGACTGCGGCAAACAAGGATCTAGAGCTGAGCAACCCGCATGACCAGAAGGTGTATGAGCAAGTGCTTGCCGATATCCGAGAGAATGGCAAGAATAAGCTGGCGGCTGAGGATCGGGTGGCAGCGTTTTATTCGGTGGGGGATGAGGGCAAGACCTCGGGTGTGCTCGGCGATGTTCTTACTCGTTTGAATGATAAGCAGAGTGTCGTATACAGCTTCCGTGACGACGATAACCGTCTTGCTGTTTTGAACGAGGTTGAGAGAATGCAGCCAATCATCTTGACTTATGCGCAGGACACTCAAAAAAAGGTCGATTATGATTCGGCATTGGGAACGGCGTCTACGCTGTTCTGGCTGATGGCGGTGCTGGTGGGTACGGTTCAGGGAGGCATTCAGGCGCTGTCCCGTTCCTATTTCGGCAAGCTGATACCCGCCGATCAATCCAACAGGTATTTTGGCTTTTTCGATATTTTCGGCAAATTTGCGGCGGTCATCGGGCCACTGCTGTATTCCACATTCTATATATTGACCGACCGGGCGTCGGTGGGAATTCTGGGGTTGCTGCTGCTCTTCATTACGGGAGGGCTGGTGCTCTTCCTGGGACGCCACGAGCTTCGCAAGGCTGCCGAAAAGGCCCATGCACAGGCTGTGGGTGAAGTATAAGTTGTAAATCAATCGGCGCCTTCTGCCACGGTGGGTGGTAGAAGGCGCCGATTTACTTTTTGTATAGTATCTGTCTATAATCCAATCCGTATTACAGCCAAACCGAGAGGGCCAGCAAATAGAGTGCGCCGTAGCTCAACAGATCGCGCAGAATTTCCCAAAAGAACCGATGCTCGCAGACGGCTGTGCGGTACGCCAGCAATACGGACGATGCAAGCAGCACAAGGACGGCGATCATCATTACAAGGGTACCCGGGGCGTAAGGCAATGCAAGCGAAAGGATCGGCGACAAAAATGAAGTGCACAGCACGGCTGGGAGAAGACAAACAGACAAATGCCGCAGACGTTTCACAAATAGGACAGGTAGCAGCGACAGCAGAAAACCAACGAGTCCCGTTATACTCAGCGGCACAAACGCTCCGGCCATGACGCCGAACGAAGTGATCACCAGCAGCTGACCAGCAGTCAACAGTGCCATGCTGATGAAGGGGTGGCGCGCCATAACAGGCTGGCTCAGGCATAATGCGGCAAGCCCCCCCAATAGCCACCAGAAGCCGACATAGCTGCTGACAATTGCGCCGTTGAAGCACAGGGTGAGGGGGACAAGGACGCATAGAAACGCCACGCCGGTTGCCTGGGTGTCTTCCTTCTTGCGCCGAAGAACAATCGATAAGGGCACAAGGATGCCAAACAGCACCAGCGCCGGAAACAACAGAAATAAACGATGGGTAAGAGTGGACATAGCGCATACTCCTTATTCGTCTAGCCAGTTGACCATCTCCAGTATACCATATTCGGAGCTTTTGCGAAAGCTGACTTGACACATTCCTGCGGGAATACTACAATTGGGGTATTACGATGAAGGTGGTTACGGAATATGGAGATTCGGTCTGATATCGAGATTGCGCAAAGCGTCGAGCCCCGCCCGATTGAGCAGATTGCGCAGGATCTGGGACTGTCACGTCAGGAATATGATCTGTATGGAGATTACAAGGCGAAGATTCGTCTTAAGGTGTATAACCGTCTGCAGGATCGTCCCAACGGCAAGCTTGTACTCGTGACGGCGATCACACCCACTCCGGCGGGGGAAGGCAAAACAACCACCACCATCGGTCTGGGCGACGCACTGCACAAGCTGGGAAAAAAGACGGTTTTGGCACTGCGTGAGCCTTCCCTCGGCCCGGTCTTCGGCATTAAGGGCGGCGCAGCAGGAGGCGGCTGGGCGCAGGTGATTCCGATGGAGGATATTAATCTGCATTTTACAGGCGACATGCACGCCATTGGTGCCGCCAATAATCTTCTGGCGGCCATGCTGGACAACCATATCTTTCAGGGGAATGCACTGGGGATTGACACACGCCGTGTGACGTGGAAGCGCTGCGTGGATATGAATGATCGTCAGCTGCGCCAGATCACGGACGGTCTGGGCGGACGCACCTGCGGTGTGCCGCGTGAGGACGGTTATGATATCACCGTCGCATCGGAGATCATGGCGATTCTCTGTCTGTCCCACGATCTGGTGGACCTCAAAGAAAAGCTTTCCCGCATTGTGGTGGGGTATACGCGTGAGGAGCAGCCGGTTACCTGTGGACAGCTCAACGCGCAGGGGGCCATGGCGGCGCTGCTGAAGGAGGCAATCAATCCCAATTTGGTACAGACACTCGAGCATACGCCCGCGCTGATTCACGGCGGCCCCTTCGCCAACATCGCCCATGGCTGCAACAGCATTGTGGCCACCAAAATGGCGCTCAAGCTGGGCGATTACGTCATTACCGAGGCTGGCTTCGGTGCAGATCTGGGTGCCGAGAAGTTTTTGGATATTAAATGCCGCAAGGCGGGTCTGTGTCCCGATGCGGTTGTGATTGTCGCGACGGTGCGCGCGCTGAAATCCCACGGAGGAGTAGCGAAGGCCAATCTATCCCAAGAAAACACCGAGGCACTGGAAAAGGGACTGCCCAATCTGCTCAAGCATATTGAAAACATCACGGTCAAGTTCGGACTGCCTGCCGTGGTAGCGATTAACCGCTTCCCAACGGATACCGAGGCGGAGCTCGAGATTGTACGACGCCGCTGTGCGGAGCTGGGCGCTAATGTGGCGCTGTCTGAAGTCTGGGGCAAGGGTGGAGACGGCGGCATCGAGCTGGCACAAGAGGTGTTGCGCCTGACCGAGCAGCCCAACCATTTCCGCATGATGTATGCGGATGCGCTGCCGCTCAAGGAGAAGATTGCGGCGGTCGCACGTGAAATCTACGGTGCGGATGGGGTGGATTATCTCCCTGCGGCATCCAAGGAGCTGGACAAGCTGACGGCGCTTGGCTTTGGCGAGCTGCCTGTCTGTATTGCCAAGACGCAGTATTCGCTGTCAGATAACCCCGCGCTGCTGGGTTGGCCCAAGGGCTTCCGCATTACGGTGAAATCCGTGCGGCTGTCGGCCGGAGCGGGCTTTGTCGTGGCGCTGACAGGCGATATTATGACCATGCCCGGTCTGCCAAAGGTGCCGGCGGCGGAGACGATCGACATAGACGCTGACGGCAAAATTACAGGACTATTTTAGCCCATGACAATTTATACGATAGAAACAGCGGCATTCACAGGCGAAGAACTCGAACGTATGGCAGCGACGCTCCCCGCCGAACGGAGGAGGGCGTCGCTGCGCATTAAAAGAGAAGCGTCGCGGCGCGATTCGCTGGTGGCAGCGTATCTGGTGTATTACGCTTTGGCGGCGGGGGATGGCGGCGGACGCCATGCCCCCGATACAGCTCTGTTGCTGTCACAGGAGAAACAGATCGCCAAGCTGACTGATCGCATCGGTTGGCCTGTGGCGGCGTCGGGCAAGCCCTTTGCCGAGGGGGTAACTGTGGGGGACAGCCTGTTGTTTGTCAGTTTGTCACACAGCGACGGACTGGTGACGGTCGCACTGCATACAGCACCGGTCGGTGTGGATGTGCAGCGCGTTCCTGCTTCAGGCGACCGCTTGCTGCAAATTGCCCGCCGCTTTCATCCGGGTGAAGCGGCCATGCTGGAGGCTGTGCCGGAAGAGACGCTTGCATTAGCCTTTTGTAAGGTTTGGGCGTGCAAGGAAAGCGTGATGAAGCTGACCGGCGAGGGATTACGGCTGCCGTTGTCCTCCTTTTGTGTGCATCTTGATGGCAATCTGGCGGCCAGTGAGTTGAGGGGCAGGCGGGTGTGTATGGAAACGACGCTGCTGACGGATGCCGTGGAGGCCCATGCGGTGTGGGCGCAGAGTCAAATATAGAGCGTTTCCCCTTGGGGGAAGGTGGGCGGCGAATGCCGCATGAATGAGGGGATTGTTACGACCCGCCTTGTGATAAGGAATTATGATCAGCTCCCCCTCCCCGACTTTCGCCCCAAAGGGGATGCCTTGCGATAATGGCAGTAAGTTGGGTCATCCTGAGCGGCAGTATGTTTATGCGGGGAAACATTCTTCGGCTTTGCCCCCACAAGGGCTGATACGATCCTTCTAGGTTTCGAACGACTACACAAGGTCGCCTCTACGAAGAAAAAGGACGCGTTCCCTACGATGGGTTTGTATGCGGGACGTCGAGGGCGCCGTCCCCTACGATGAGCATGGATACGGGACGCCATCACAGGGCGGGGACTATCGCGTCCGAAAACGCGGCCGCGTCCGCCGGTTACCGTTCACTTATGGACATAAAATTGGCACTGCCCCGGACAAAAGTCCGGGGCAGTGCTTCGCATTGGTGATAAAAATAGGGGAAGGAAGATGAAAACTTATTGCAGCAGCTGCAGCACATTCTGCGGCATCGAGTTGGCCTGAGCAAGCATCGACTGAGCAGCCTGAGACAGGATGTTCATCTTTGTCATGTTCATCATTTCGCTGGCCATATCGACATCGCGGATCTGGCTCTCAGCAGAAGTCAGGTTCTCGCTCGTGGTGCCCAGGTTGGCAACCGTGTGCTCGAGACGATTCTGCATAGCGCCCAAATCCGAACGGGTGCTGGATACGCGATTGATAGCGTTATCAATCGTTTCAATTGCATTGGCGGCATCCTCAGGTGTGGCAATGGAAACACCGGTGATGTTCAAACCTTTGCAGCTCATGTCGCCGATCTTCAGGGTAACTCTCTCGGCAGCGGACGCATTGGCACCGATTTGGAAGGTCAGGCCTACTTTATCAGTAGCGGCAGCAGTCCCAGAAACAGCAGCAGCTGCTGCATCACCAGTGTTAATGGAATCACTCGTGTACGAGACAACCGCTTGGCTGCCGGCATCGGCCAACGCCTTGTTGATGTCCTCAACCGTGACAGCTACATCAGTGCCAAAGCCAGTATAGAGAACAACACTGGCATTGCCATTGCCGTCAACCGTAGCTTCAGCCGTGCCATTTTTAGCATCGCCGTCAGCTCCTGCTTTAATCTCAAAGCTTAAGGTCTTACCTACATCCAGTCCGGTGAAAGTCAAATCCTGGCTGTTAACGGTAACCGTACCGCCGTTTACGACGTCCAACGAGCCGTCCAACAGGTTGATCTTGTTGTACGCCGTCGAGGAAGCGATACGATCGATTTCCTGCATCAGAGCCTTGGACTCGGCCTCGAGGTTTTCGCGGTCGGTTGTATTCTGATAGGTGCCGTTGGCCGACTGAACAGCCAGCTCACGCATGGTCTGCAGAATGGAGTGGGTTTCGTTCAAGCCGCCTTCAGCCGTCTGAACGAGAGAGATACCATCGTTGGCGTTGGCCTGAGCCTGGTTCAAACCGCGGATCTGGCCGCGCATTTTTTCGGAAATAGCCAAGCCGGCGGCGTCGTCGCCAGCGCGGTTGATTGCATAACCCGAGGACAGTTTCTCAACGCTCTTGGAAACAGCCAGATTGTTGGCGGTCAATTGTCTCTGTGCATTTAAAGCCGTAATGTTGTGTTGAATACGCATAATTTTTTCCTCCTGAATTTTTCGCGCGGCATGATTTGCCGTTCGCGTTTTTCAAAGAACATCCTTGTTCTTTGGCGGGGTTTCAAACCAAATTTATTTTAATCCAGCTCCGACGGGCCCGGACGGAGCTGGGATCAAAACCGTTTTTCTTTCTGCTTACTATATCGGCAAATACTGTTAGAAAATTAGGGATAAAATTAGAAAATCACAAATATTTTCGCAAATATTTTTGCATTCACCGACTACTTTAGAATTTGACGAAGCTTGTCCAGCGCCTCTTGACGAGGAATGCTGCCGGCTTCTTTGTTCATAGCACTCGTCTCCAACAATTCCTTGCGCATAATCGGAATGCTTTTCGGGGCGTTCACAGCGATTTTGACACGATCGCCGTTGATTTCCGAGATGAGAATTTCAATGGTATCCCCGATTAGGATGGACTCGGAAACCTTCCGGCTGATAACCAACATGATAACCCCTCCTCACTGCGCATCGGGAAACAGCGGATAGCGAACAGGATACCCGCACTCATCCATGACAATCTGTTTTCCCTTTTTGGTTGAGGTGTGGATGACGATGGGCGCTCTCAGATTGGCAACGCAATCCGACATGGCGGGCTTGATGACAGCCACCACAAGAAAGAACAGCTGCGTCATGTCCTCTACCTCAAAATACCTGAGATCCGCCTTGGACAGCACCGGATGGTAGTCGGGATCAATCTTGTAAGGGTCAATTACCACAAAAGAGGGGACAGAGGCGTCCGCGGCTCGCAGACTCCAGATCATGTCCAGGTCATCCTCGCGAAACAGGCGGTAGGCTTTCACATTCTCGAATCCGGGAATTCCCTCGTCAAAATGCAGTATATTGGCAGAGTCCTGTTCCGAGGTGTTTGTTCTTCCCATCACAATTACAACTCCTATTCATCGAAAAGCAACAACCCTAGGCGGATACTTCCTCGTTTTCGGCCACATACTCAGGATTGGCAGAGGGAGGAACATACAGCGGATCACCGACAAAGGTGATTTCCACGCGGGGATATTGTTTGATCACGCACTCAATCTTGGCGGGGGTAAATTCTATATTGGCGCGGCCGTGAGTCTGCCAGTCAAAGCGCAGACGATCGGCCTCGTAGCGCATGGACAGTTCTCCGGGGTCCCAATCAATCTCAGGCGGGACTTCGGGAACAGCGCCGATAGTGCTCTCCATGCTCTGCTGTACGCGCTGCATGTAGAAGCCGCGGGCAATCTGGCCTATACTCGTGTTACGCTCAATGCGTTCCATGGCGTTGCCTTTCTTGGCAATTTCCACCGTCGCATCAAACGCAACCTTCATGCTATCGGCAGCCCTCTGCTTGCAGGCTTCTCTCGGACCCATTTGTCCCATACTCCTGCGCATATCGATGGTGTCAATATGCAGCTTGGGATACGTATGATCAATCTCCAACGAGCCCTTCTGACGTGTGATCTGGCAGGAGGGTTGTTCGGTGGAAATCTCCAGCTTGGCGGGTTGGATATTGAGCTCCATATTCATGGGGATGGTGCGAATTTCAAGCAATTGCTCCATGATGATCACCTCAAGGATGGAATGATATTCAAGGAAGGTGCGGCATTAATCGAGAAAATCCAGCAAGGAGGGCTTAAGAATGGATGATCCGATCTGTAGTGCCGCCGTATAAGCAGCACTTTGTATTTTGTAGTCGATCAAGGCGTCGGATGGTTCAACAAACTCCACATTGCTCAGCTTTTCGCTGATGCTGTCGCCGATGGACTGTAACCGATTTGTAGCTGTTTCCAAATAGGTTGATTTTGTTCCCGATTTTGTAACTTCGGCCAGCAGGCCATCTATCTGCGAGTTGAAGTTATCGAGATAGGGCTGCAGGGACTCATAGGAGTAGCTCTCACTCTCAAGCTGATCGGCAATCTGGCCCAGCAGGCAATAGAGGTTGTTGGAAATATCCGTGCCCTCCGCCGTCCCGTAGCCCAGAAAAGAAAGCCCCGGGATGGCGGTGTTGAAGGCACTTTGTGAATTGATGGTGCCATCCGCATTAAAACTCAGACCTAGGCCCAAATCCACATAAGCCTTTTCCGAAGCGAGTGCTTTGAGCCCGTCTTGACCCACATTATCGTAAGCGGGAGATGAGGTCATGCCGTCTGTGACGGGACAGGACAGGTCACCGCTCATTTGGATGCCGGACAGGTCGAGTGTCGAGCCGTCTGCGGCCGTCAGAGAACCGGCAGACTTCAAAGCATTGAGGACATCGGCATTGGTCTTTCCAGCGGACAGATCCATGGTGACGAGGATTTCACTGCCGCTGACCGACACGTTGTCAGCACTTCCGGCGGCATGTACAATTCTGAGAGAGTAGCCGTTGAAAGCCGTGCCGGTGTCTTTCCCGAATTGGAGTACGGCGTTGTTTATAGCCGTTTGCGTACCGTTTTCCAGTTCACCCGTATTCACGTTGACGCCGCGGAAAAACAGCATACCGTCTTGGTTGATCGTGAAGGGCACGACATCCGACTGCGCCCCGCCGAAAACATACTGGTCGGAAAACTTGGTGTTGGCTGAGGAAATAATGTTGCCCTGTACAGTACGCAGCTTGGTGGCAATGACGGAACGGTCTGAGGCCGAGGTGGTGCCGTTGATGGATTGCAGGCAGTCACCGCTGTTGATCTCGGAGAGAATGCTGTGAATATCCATCATGGCACTTTGAGCCGTGTCCAGTTGGCTCGTAACATTGGTGCACATGTCTTGGTAATCCGTGTTCTGCTGCGATTCGCGGCGCAGGCGGTACGCCTTGGCGGCGGAGAAGGGATCTTCAGAGGCCTTGCCAAAGCGACGATAGGTGGTTGCCCTTTCACTGACCGTGCTGAGATTGTTCATGGATTTATTCAAGTTTTTCGCATATTGGCGGGACATCATGCTGGATGTAATTCTCATTTTCCTGCCACACTCCTTTGAAAACTATGCCGATCAGCGTCCGACAACGCCTGTTCTGTTGATGATGGTATCGAGCGCTTCGTCCATTGTCGTCATAAAGCGGGAAGCAGCGGTCAACGCCTGATTGTACATGATCATGTTGATGGCTTCCTCGTTGGTGTCAACAGAGGAATAAGCCTGCCGTGCCTCGTCAATATCGTCCAGAGTAGCGGTATAGGTGCTGTTCTGGCGATCTACATCATTAAGCTGCAAAGCAAGAGTCAGCGACGCGTTGGAGACGCACTCGCGGAAACTTCCCGTGAAATACTCCTTGCCGTCTGGGGTGGAATACGTCCGCTGCTTGGACAGCTCGGAGATCATGTGAAGAATGTTGCCCGTGGCATCGCCTTCGTTTTTTGTGGCTGTGATATATGTGCCGGACGAATTCTCCCAGGCATTGGACAATGAGATGTTGCCGGCGGTTATGCCGGTTGTCGTCGAGCCGTCGGTGGTGGTGAAGAGCGGCTTATTGTACTCGGAGTCCGAGGTGCTGTTGGCACGATTCATAATATCCGCGAAGGACTGGGCGAGGCCGTCCAAAAGGGTTTCATAATAGCCAATGCCGCGATCCGTGGATTCACCGTCCTGTGCAAACGCGCCTTTCCCGTTGATCATGGCGAGAGAGCCGTGCAGCGTGCCGACGGTAAGGTAATCGTTGATCTTTCCGCCCTCCAGTCCAGCACCGGTGTTGCTGTTGCTCACAAGAGAGCCATCGCTGTTACGAAGGAGAATGGCGATCGGTTCGACGAGGGCACCGGTATCCGCATTTTTTTGAAGATCAAATTGCCGGTAATCGTCGTTACTGACCAAATTGAATTTCTGGTCGCCCGACACAAGATCGACGGATAATTCATAGACAGTTTTACCGCCGCCCACGCCGACTTCTTTTTGCGTTACTTCAATGTTGACGTATTTCGACAGTTGGTCCAACATGGTGTTGCGCTGGTCAAGGAGCTCCAGAGCGGGACTGCCCGACACATCGGCGCTTTTGATTTCGCTGTTGAGATAACTGATGTTTTTCAGTAGGTTATTGACTTGGGACACCTGTTCGGTTTCCAGAGAGCCGACAGCTTTATTGCGGACTTCCTCGATCTGGTGGGAGATGTCGTTAAACGATTGCGTCAGCAGCAAGCAGGAGGTCTTGACAATACTTTCGGAAACGGAATCGATCGGAGGCGTGGATAGATTCTGCAATTCGGTAATGACATTGGAGAACAGAGAATCCAAGCCGCTTCCTTCAGACTCATCAAGAATGTTTTCAATACTCGATAAAATATCCGCTTGGGTCGAGGTGTCGCCAACCTTGGCATTTTGCAAACGATAACGGACATCCAGATAGGCATCCCGCATCTGGCTGACGGAATCGCATTTTACGCCGCCACCCACGTTCAGATCGGTCGTGTTGGCATACCGCATGTTGGAGGTGCTCGACCCCACCGTGCTGGTATCCACACGCTGACGGGTATACCCCTCCGTGTTGACGTTTGTCATGTTTTGACCGGTAATCTCCAGGTTGGCGCGTGCCGCCTGGATACCGCTTTTGGCCACATAAAAGCCGGAAAATGTTGAACTCATGGTCACAACTCCTTATACCGGTGTGCCGGGATGAAGGCTAAATTCGTTTAAACAGCAATCCCGTGGTGTCGTTCTTTTGTTGAGCGAGCGCCGAGTATGGCCGGCGATTGGCTGAAGAAGCCTCCAGCTTGTCCATCTGGGCATAAATCTGGCGCAGCTTGAGCTGGGTCAGATGATTGCAACGGTAGTTGACAGCTTTGAGGTCGAGCAGCAACTCTGACAAGTCCTGATGGAGGTTGGTGAGCTCTTGCCGCTTGAGCGGATGAACCAGCGGAAGAATTTTGCGGAAAGTGAATTCTTCCAGTCCGTTCTCGCGCAGCAGGGCCTCTTTTTCTTGTTCCAAGCCTCTGGCGCGAAGCGTGCAGGCCTCTTCCGCCTTAACGTGCTGGTCGAGAGAAGACAGCTGATTGTTGAGGATATCCGACAGCTTACGATGTTCAAGCTCAAGAAGCTCTGTGTAAAACGATAGATACCGCGTAAAAAAGCGGAGCAACTCTTCTGACTGGGTCAGTGACAGGTCGGTTTGTGTCACGGTCTAGCCCTCCTTTTGCCAATGGGCAAAACGCCAAGCGTCACAGTAAAATACTGTCCGCAAGTTCCTGTGCATCCGTCATATAGGTGCCCGCTTCAATCCGCGCCTTGAGCGACTGAATAGTCAAGGGATCGGTTGCGGCGTTCAATTCGGCCACGACTCTGTCACGTGTTTGCGACAGCGTGGGCACGGCGGAGGTGTGCGAGCGGGAGAGCTCGATGGAATCCTGTTTGGCGCTGGCTTTGCTGAGGCTGTCGCTGAAGGAGGTTTTGTCGCTGGGTTGTGAAGAGGGCCCTTCGGCGGAGCGGCGGTGCGTCATGGCAGTTGAATGGAGTCCGCTGAAGCCATTAATTTTCATCAATATCACCTCATAATAGAAATATCGGTCAGTTCACAAAAAAGTTTAGTGCAAAGGAGAAAATCGGAAAATCGTTTTATTCCCATGAAAAGCAATAGTCTGTAAATATAATACATATATTAGTGTTATCTTATTGTGACTATATACTACATTTGTTTGATGAATTTGACAGAAGAAACAATAATGCAAGGATTCAAATGGTATTCTTAGAAATATATTGACGAAATTTGCAATAGTGATTATAATTAAATCTATCCGGTAGTGCATGATACTGTCAATATCTACATGAATTAACGCTCATATCTTAAAATTACTGGAAATATTATACGGAAAGGGGTAGAAATTTATGGAGTGGATGGATGGTATATCCTTAAGCTTGCTAAACAAGGATCTCGACGGGTTGTGGGCAAAACAACGAGCAATTACAAACAACATTTCCAATTCTGAGACACCCGGCTATAAAAGTGAATCGATTAGCTTTGAGGGAGAACTCAAAAAAATTCTCAGCGATTCCCCGTCGACCGCCAGTGAGCTGACGAAAGCCATCCGGGATGCCAAGGTAACGAGAACCGTATCGCAGGACCAGTCGCTTCGGGCGGACGGAAACAATGTCGACCTGGAGGCTGAAAACGTGGAACTGGCACGCACACAGCTCAATTATCTGGCATCACTGCAGCAGGTTTCGGATCAGTTCACACGTCTGCGGTGTGTCATCACGGGCGGCAACGGCTAACTTCTCATGGCATTTCTCTTAGCTTCTGTAAATCTGAGATAAGGAGGAAAATTGCATGGCATTTCTGAGTTCCATGGATATCAGCGCTTCAGGTCTGACAGCCAGTCGACTGCGTATGGATGTGATTTCGGAGAATATTGCGAATGAAAAAACCACACGCACGCAGACAGGCGAGCCTTATCGTCGGAAAATGGTGGTTTATGAGTCGGCCGAATCCGCCAACTCATCGTTTACCAGCGTTCTCTCTAGCCGATTGAGCGGCGAGACGACAACGCCCAAGGGCGTGGTGGTATCCGAGATCGTGGAGGATCAGACAGAGTTCCCGACGGTGTATGACCCCACCAACCCGGATGCCGATGAAAACGGGTATGTGCGTATGCCCAATGTGGATGTACTGGATGAAACGCTGGATATGTTGTCAGTCAGCCGGGCGTATCAGGCCAATCTGACAGCGTTGAATGCAATCAAGTCCATGGCTAGCGAAGCCCTTAAGATGGGAGGTTAAACAATATGATGACCATTGTCCCCCTAGAACACCTGACCACTTTTCAAGAGCTGAAAAGCGGTTCCGCCTCCTCGTCACCCGAGTCGGCACTGCCCTTCCAATCCCTGTTTGAGGATGCGGTCAACAACGTGACGGATACCAATGCGGCAATGAACATCGAAGTTCAGAAGCTCGTAACGGGAGAATCGGACGATCCTCACGCGGCGATCATTGCCTCTCAAAAAGCGACTCTCTCTGTACAGCTGCTGGTAGAACTGAGAAACAAAGCGCTCGGCGCCTACAATGAGCTCATGCAGACAAATGTGTAAGACTCCGATTAATATATCTGTTTATGAACGCATGCTTATGCATGCACAATCCTGTTTATTGAAGACTTTTTGACGATAAAACCTGTTTCCTGCATATGAAAACGAATGGGACGAAGATAAAACATGAATGAACAGCTGAAACGGTATATCGATCCTGTCGTCAACTTTTGGAAAAAGATGTCCAAAAAATCGAAGATCGTTCTTTTCAGCATTTTGGGCGGTGTACTCGTCGTTTCTGTGGGTATTAAGTTGCTGCTAAGCATGCCGTCCTATGTTGTCCTGTATCCCAGTTTGGATAATACGGAAGCTCAGGCCGTGGTCGGTGAACTTGAGGAACGAGGAGTCTCCTATAAGGAAAAAGACGGCACCATCTATGTGCTTTCCCAACAGGAG
>JAEZJA010000003.1 GCA_023415895.1 Bacillota bacterium | reverse complement strand
CGCCTCAAGTGCTGCCAAAGTGAGCCGCGAAGTATCCGCGACTTCTTCCTGCCCTTCCACCACGAAAAGCTTGTTCTTCGCGGCGTAGAAGTCTTTGAGGGGCTCGGTTTGCTCATGATAGACGCGCAGGCGTTCCCGCACGGTTTCAGGCTGGTCATCCTTGCGCTGAACAAGGGTATCGCCGCAATGGTCGCAGACATTTTCCACAGATGGACGTTTGAAGTCCACATGGTATGTCGCGCCGCATGCCAGACAGACACGGCGTCCCGATACACGCCGGGCAATCACATCGTCGTCCACCTCAATATCAATGACACGATCAATCTCAATGCCCATACGGTCAAGAGCCTCGGCCTGCGGAATGGTACGGGGAAAACCATCTAGAATGAATCCCTGTGCGCAGTCCGGCTGAACCAGACGCTCACGGATAATGCCGATGACCACGTCATCTGGCACCAGCCGACCGGAATCCATATATTCTTTGGCTTTCTTGCCCATCTCGCTGCCGCTTTTCAGCGCTTCACGGATAATGTTACCCGTGGAGATAGTGGGAATGTTCAGGGTTTTGCTGATAAACTCTGCCTGTGTTCCTTTGCCGGCGCCGGGAGCGCCGAGAAGAATAATCTTCATAAAACCATCCTCCTTTGGATGAACAAAGACGATACAGCCGACGGGGCCATATTTCTTGGCTCCTCAACGGAACCAAAAAATATGGAGCCATCGTTACAGCTGTACAGTCATACCAAGAGCCATCCGGCTTTATTCAAGGAAGCCCTTATAATGCCGCATCATCATCTGGCTTTCGATCTGCTGGGTAGTCTCCAGAGCAACACCGACGACGATCATGACAGACGTACCGCCAATGGACAAGCCCGTAAGACCCGAGACCTGGCCAAAAATAATAGGGAATATGGCGATAACGCCGAGGCAGAGCGCACCAATCAGGGTGACTTTGTTGAGCACCCTCTTGATATAATCCACCGTAGGCTTGCCCGGACGATAGCCGGGGATAGCACCTGAGTTCTTTCGAAGATTATTGGACATCTCCAGAGGATTATACTGAATGGTGACATAGAAAAATGCAAAGCCGATAATCAGAATGAAATACAGCGCTGCGTAGAACGGATGTGTGGAAGAAAAGATCTTCTGAATAAACTGCCCGAATGCAGCCTTGGGCGTTCCGGTGAAGTTAAAGATAATGCTCGGGATGGACACCATCGATACGGCCAAAATGATTGGCATAACACCCGACATATTGACCTTGACCGGAATGTAGGTGTTTTGACCACCGTACATTTTACGCCCCACAACGCGCTTGGCATACTGAACCGGGATACGGCGCTCGGCATCCGTGATGATGATAATAAATACGATCATCGCCAAGAAGAGAAGCACAATTATCGGAACAAGAATCATATACTTCAGTCCGCCGCCGCCGCTGAGCTGGTTGATACCAGACTCATAGAACAGGTTATAGAACAAATACACAAGCACGCTGGGCAGACGGGACAAAATACCCGCGAACAACAGAATCGAAATTCCGTTGCCAATGCCTCTTTCGTTGATCTGCTCGCCCAACCACATCATCAAAGCCGATCCGGCCGTGAAGCACAGGACGATAACCACGAGTGCAAACCAGAAACCGAAACCGCTCTTGGCTTCGGAAACCAGCGCGCCATAGTTGTTTTTCACCATGAAGAAATAGGCAACACCAAGCATCAGACCCAAACCAACCGTCGTATAGCGGGTAATCTGCCCCAGCTTTTTACGACCGGACTCGCCGTCCTTCGCCAAACGCTCCAGCGGCGGAATGGCTACCGTCAATAGCTGGATGATAATGCTGGCGTTGATGTACGGCGTAATGGACAGAGCAAAGATACTCGCATTGGAGAAACCGCCGCCCGACAGCATGGTCAGATAATCCATCACGCCGCCGGAATTGGAAACGGCCGTCTTGAGAACCTCAACATCAACAAAAGGAACCGCGATGACCGAACCGATACGGAAAATTAGAACGATGAATAAAGTGTACAGAATCTTTCGACGCAATTCCGGTATTCTCCAGGCGTTCCGCAGAGTCTGAAACACGTTACATCACCTCTGCCTTCCCACCGGCAGATTCAATTTTGGACTTGGCGGTCTCGGAGAAAGCAGCGGCTTTAACCGTCAGCTTCTTCTCCAGTGTGCCGTTACCCAAAACCTTCACGCCGTCAAATGTCTTTTTCACCAGACCGGCTTCTTGCAGCGCCTGTGTATCCACAACAGCACCGTTATCAAAAACGTCCAGCTCGGCAACATTGACCGTTGCGTACTTTGTTGCAAATTTATTGACAAATCCTCTTTTCGGAACACGTCTTTGGAGAGGCATCTGGCCGCCTTCAAAGCCGGCACGCATGCCGCGGCCGGCACGTGCCTTCTGGCCCTTGTGCCCCTTGCCGGCGGTTTTACCCTGCCCGGACCCGTGCCCTCTGCCAATTCTCTTGGTCTCCCGAACCGAACCGGGAGCCGGAGAAAGCTCATGAAGCTTCATATTATTCGCACCTCCTTACTCGATTTGCTTATGCGTTGGCTACCTCGATGAGGTGAATGATCTTTGCCACCTTACCCTGAGTGGCTACGTTGTCGGGTTGGCATGTGCTATCGCCGACTTTACGCAAACCCAAGGAAGCCGCCGTAGCAATCTGATCCTTCTGACTGCCGATTAAGCTCTTAACCAGCGTAATCTTCAGGGTGTTGCTTTTTGCCTTCTTTGCCATTGTCATGCCCTCCCCGTTAACCTAATATTTCCTTCGCAGATTTTCCGCGGATCGCGGCGACCTGCTCAGCCGTACGCAGCTGTGACAAACCATTCATTGTGGCGTTCACGACGTTGCAGGGATTGTTGGAGCGGAGAGCCTTGGTACGGATATCCTTGATACCGGCCACTTCCACAACAGCACGAACCGCGCCCCCGGCGATAACGCCGGTACCGGGTGCAGCAGGCTTCAGCAGCACTCTGCCGGCTCCGAATTTACCGATCACCTCATGGGGGATAGTCGATCCCTTTAAGGAGATCTGTATCAGATTTTTCTTGGCGTCTTCAATGCCCTTACGGATAGCGTCCGGAACTTCACCGGCCTTACCCAGTCCGAAGCCGACCAATCCATTGCCGTCGCCGACGACGACGAGCACGGAGAATTTCATGATACGGCCGCCCTTTACCGTCTTGCTTACACGGTTAATGGCGACAATGCGTTCTTTCAGTTCAACGTTAGATGCGTCAATTCTGGCCAAAGTACTTCCTCCCTTTCCTAGAACTTGAGGCCGCCCTCACGGGCGCCTTCGGCCAGCTCCTTGACGCGGCCGTGATAAATATAACCGCCGCGGTCAAAGACAACCTCAGTAATGCCCTTTTCGACGGCACGCTTTGCGATCATTTCGCCGACCTTTTTGGCGGCTTCCTTGTTTCCGCCCGACATGTCGAAGTCTTTCTCGACACTGTTGGCTGCAACAAGCGTAACTCCCTTGACATCATCAATAATCTGGGCATAGATGTGATTACGGGAGCGATACACGTTGAGGCGCGGGCACTGGCCGTCTCCGCTGATCTTGCCGCGGACACGCACATGCCGGTGCAAACGAGCTTGGTTGCTGTCAAACTTGCTCACCATGGTACTTCACTCTCCTTACTTCTTGCCCTTACCGCCGGTCTTGCCTTCCTTACGGCGGATGACTTCGTTGGCATACTTGATACCCTTGCCCTTATACGGCTCAGGCGGACGCTTCTCGCGGATTTCCGCGGCGAATTGTCCGACAAGCTGCTTATCGGGGCCGGAAATGATGATTTTGTTCGCAGTGGGAGCCTCGATCGTGATGCCGGGGATCTCGCTGACAATCACCTGATGGCTGTAACCGAGCGT
>JAEZJA010000242.1 GCA_023415895.1 Bacillota bacterium | reverse complement strand
CGGCTATGATAACCCTCTGTACTTTTCTAAAGTGTTTCGCAAGTGCATGGGGATGTCCCCAAGCAACTACCGGTCACAGCAGCAGCGCACAAATCCGGTACGCGTGGAGGGGCAAGGGACTACAGCGAAAATTTGATATCCTGAGCGCATGAGGGGAGACTGCGAATACTGCGTTACCGCAAAGCATTTGCGTAACCCCCCCTCATACGAGCGGCATTCTCCGCCCACCTTCCCTCCAAGGGGGAAGGCTTTTTTATAATAGGCATCGACGTTTGGAACTGTCAGTCAAAGAAAATAACAGGCGGCGGGAGCAAGCCCCCGCCCTACTCGCCCTCCCGCATCCTTACCGCACCCTGCCATTGTGTGGCCGAACCGAAGAATAGCCTAATAACGTCAAAATCCTCCCCTGTAACAGAGGAGGATTTTGAAACTGAAATCGTTTAAATTATCCGCACTTGGAATACCCGCAGTTGCGGCACATGACGCAGCCGCCTTCATGCTCGACCTTGGCGCCGCACTCAGGACAGACGCGGATCTGTGCAGAAACCGCCGACTCCTGCACAGGCGCGGTCTTCTTGGAAGGATACACCGCTTCGGTAACTTGAACCCCGCTCTCCTTAAATCCATTGGAGGCAACCACCTTCTCAATTGCACGCGCGATTGCATCGGGACAGGAGGTGCATTTCAGACCCTGCTGGCGAATGGTGGAGGGGCAGCGGATACCCCGAAGCTGGCTGACAATCGTCTTGACGTCAATGCCCGAACGCAGAGCCACCGATACCAGACGCGCCGTCGCTTCGGACTGTGACGGACAGCCGCCCGCCTTGCCCGTATTGGTAAACACTTCGCAAATACCATGCTCATCGTAATTGACCGTGATGTACAGATTGCCGCAGCCGATGGCGACCTTTTCGGTAATGCCCTGCGTCACATCGGGACGGGGACGGGGCACCACCACATAATTTTCAGGCTGCACCTTGGTGGGTTCAGCAGCCGGCTCGGTCACCTGCTCCTTTTTGGGAGCAAGGTTGAGTACCTGCTGCTCACGGCTGCCGTCACGGTAGCTCGTCACACCCTTACAGCCCAGTTTGAAAGACAGCTTGTAAACCTCGGCCACATCGGCTTCGGTCGCGTCATGCGCAAAGTTGACCGTCTTGGACACGGCGTTGTCGGTATGATTCTGGAAGGCCGCCTGCATCCTGATATGATACATGGGCGAGATATCATGCGCTGAGGTGAAAACGCGGCGGATGTCCTCGGGGATCTCCTCAATATGGGCAATCGTGCCCTCCTCGGCAATACGGCGCATCAAGGCATCCGAATAGAGATCCTTCTCCTCAAGCAGCTTGCGCAGGATGGGATTGACCTCGAGCATTTCTGTGCGGTCCATGACCGAGCGAATATACACATAGGAAAACACCGGCTCCACGCCCGAAGAAACACCGGCAATGATGGACAGCGTTCCTGTGGGAGCGATCGTGGTCACCGTCGCGTTGCGCAGCGGCTCGCCGTCCTTATAAATGCTCTGCTCAAACAGCGGGAAGGCGCCGCGCACCTTGGCAAGGCGCATGCTTTCCTGACGACCGGTCGAGGTGATAAATTCCATCAGCTTGTCCGCCAGTTTGACGGCTTCATCGGAATTGTAGGGAATCCCCATCATCAGCAGCATATCCGCCCAGCCCATGACGCCAAGACCGATTTTACGCGTCTGTTTGGTGGTGAAATCGATGATTTCAAGCGGATATTTGTTGACATCAATGACGTTGTCCAGAAAATGTACAGCCTTTTCGACCGTGCGAGCCAACTTGTCCCAATCAATGCGTGTTCCCTTCTTGTCGGAGCGCAGCATCTGCACGAGGTTGATGGAACCGAGGTTGCAGCTCTCATACGGCAGCAGCGGCTGTTCGCCGCAGGGGTTGGTGGACTCGATCTCTCCCTGAGAGGGCACCACATTGTCGCGGTTGAGGCGATCCAGGAAGATGATACCCGGCTCGCCGTTGCGCCAAGCCGAATGAACAATCTTATCAAAGACTTCCTTGGCATTGAGCTGACCTGCCACCTCGTGCGTGCTGGGATCCACAAGATCATAGTCGCTGCCGGCTTCCACCGCCTGCATAAAGGCTTCGGTGATGCCGACAGAGATATTGAAATTGGTAATATCCGCATTGTCGGCCTTACAGTCAATGAATTTCAGAATATCGGGATGATCGACACGCAGAATACCCATGTTGGCACCCCGCCGGGTGCCGCCCTGTTTGACAGCTTCCGTAGCCATGTTAAACACGCGCATAAAGCTGATGGGGCCGCTGGCAACGCCGCCGGTTGTGTTGACCGTACTTCCGCTTGGGCGCAGCCGGGAGAAGGAGAAACCCGTTCCGCCGCCCGATTTGTGGATCAGAGCCGCTTGCTTGACCGCCTCAAAGATGCCCTCCATGCTGTCGGGAACCGGCAGCACAAAACAGGCAGACAGTTGTCCCAGCGGGCGTCCGGCGTTCATCAGCGTGGGGGAATTGGGCAGAAACTCGAGATTGGTCATCATATCGTAAAAGGCCGATTCTGTGGCAACAATACCCGCATCGGGATACTGCGCATCCGCAGCCGCGATAGCGTGCGCCACACGATGGAACAGATCCTCTGCCGTTTCGGTCGGTTTGCCGTCCTTGTCGCGCATCAGATACCGACGCTCCAGCACCGTCAGCGCATTTTTTGTCAGATTCATGGTCTTTTTCTCCTCCATGTCAACAAATTAATACCAGTTGTATGTGTTGGGTATCTCTGCTACAAGATATGGTATTCATTGTATACCCCTACACCCAACCTGTCAAGACCAAACCCACACTACGGGAAATTTTTTCACACCGGCCTGTTCGTCTCTACAGGGATCGATTGTATTTCTTGTACAATCGTTGTATGATGGAAGCAGTGAGCTTTCAAAAATGGTGATTTGCACCTTTGCGTTCTGTTTGAGCGGTTTTACCCGGATCATCGAAAGGTGGTATCGAATACCCGTCATGAA
>JAEZJA010000220.1 GCA_023415895.1 Bacillota bacterium | reverse complement strand
GAGGTGTCCTTCTTGAAAAATCATCATTACAGACTCTTTGCGAGTTCCACCTCATCAGCCGCCTTGGGCGACAGCTTCCCCTCAAGGGGAAGTCCTGCAGTATCACATAGTCCTTTACAGGTGCCCCTGCACGATGCTCCGCTTGAGGGCAGTACCGCCCATCTGTGCATGACAAATGGCCATCGCAAGCGCATCCACCGCATCATCGGGCTTGGGCACCTCTTTGAAGCCCAGCAGCCGCCGTGTCATTTCCATGACCTGTGGCTTGAGCGCTTTGCCATAGCCTGTAACGGCCGATTTGACCTGCAAAGGCGTATATTCAAATAAAGGAATGTGGCTTTGCTGCGCCGCGAGCAAGATTACCCCGCGGGCCTGCGCCACATCGATCGCCGTCTTCTGATTGTTCTGAAAATACAGCCGCTCCACCGAAATTGCATCGGGATGATAAGTGCGAAACAACTGGGTCAGCTGTTCATAAATGACCGCCAGCCGCTCGGAAAACGGCATCTCTGCCGGTGTCAGCACCGCGCCGTAATCCACCGGAATAAACCGTGCGCGTTCATACCGTACACAGCCCCATCCCACAATCGCATAGCCGGGGTCGATCCCAATAATCACCATAGCTTCTTCTCTCCCCATTCTGTTGATTATAGCATAATCACAGGCATGGAGCAATACAAATTACGCCTTGTGCGTGTCCTCCTGCATCAGCAGCCGGATGGCCCCCACGGCTGCCTGAATGCCAGCGGAGGTGTCCATCACTTTGGGGTTGTGAAGCCCCGCCGCCTGGCGCTCCTGGTTCCAGAGCACATTGAGCACACAGCCTGCACGCAATCCCTTTGCTGCCGCAACGGTATAGAGCGTCGCCGATTCCATTTCCGAAGCCAGGCATCCTCCGCGCAGCCAGCTCGCCCACTGCGCCTGCAGCTGGTAGGAGACGGGAGAGTCCTCGGGACTGTGTTGGCCATAAAAGGAATCCTTGCAGTGAACGACACCAACATGCACCGTCCGCCCGGTTTGCTGCGCCGCCCGCACGAGCGCCTGCGTAACACCAAAATCCGACACTGCCGGAAAGGCCAGCGGTAAATATTCCTGCGAGGTTCCCTCCTGTCGGATGGCGGCATTGGCCACGACCAGATCGCCGCCGCAAACCGGCAGTGCCATGCCGCCGCAGGTGCCCACACGGATCATCGTGTGTACCCCGCAGCGGCAGAGCTCCTCCACGCAGATGGCCGTCGAGGGGCCACCGATGCCGTGGGAGGTTACGAGCACCCGTTCGCCGTCCAGCAATCCCGACCAGGTGGTATATTCCCGGTTGCTGGCCACAAATTCCGGCTTGTCCAGCAGCTGGGCAATGTTCTCCACCCGCCCGGGATCGCCCGTCAGGATGGCATAGGCCGCCCCCTGAGACGGCACCAGCCCGATATGGAACATCGCCTGCTCATTAAAATTCATCATCCACTCCCGCTCCTTCTTTGTTTCGTCCGACCAGCCCTAACGGCTTATTGCTTGTATTCTAGCATATCCTCATTCACGTGACAATATCAGCAGCGCGTTCTAAAGGGCACATCGGCTTTCACCTCAACAAAAAGCATCTGCTCATGACAGTGATGCAACTCACCGCACGAGCAGATGCTGATGGCCAAGGGTTGGCCAAAGGGATAATCCGAACATAGGAATGCGCTTTGTCTGCAAAAGCTTCCCATTCTCAGATTTTCCGATGTTTTCGGATGCCGGTATACAGGGCCGTGATGAGGCCGGTAAGCCCAACGCCAATCAGCCAAAGCGGCAACGCATCCCCTGTGATGGGGGGAATCACCGGAATTGTTTTGGCAGGCACCGTTGTCGTGATGCGCGTACTGCCCTTCATCATCAACCCACCCGACAGCAGGGAATAGACTTCAAAACGGATAGTGCCGGTATACTTGCCCGGCGCAGCGTTCCGCCATGCTTCTTCTGTGATCGTCGTTGCAACCTGCCAAGTGCCGATGCCCCCCATGCTGTCCGGCAGTTCTCTGCATCCTACTGACCAGGGGAGTACCGCCTCACCACCGTCTTGGTGCATCGGCTCCTGCGCAAGGATCACAATTCTCAGCCGCTCATCGCTCTCCATCAGCCATTCCTGAAAGCCGGTGACGCCCAGTTCTGTCGTGATCCTGCCGCTGGTAATTTCCTGGTCTGACGGATAAACGAACACAAAATGCTCTTCGACTTGGGCAAGCACATCCGTCTGTTGGTTCGAATCGGCTGCCCACGCTTTGCATAGCGGAAGCGACAGCAGTGCCGCAACACAGAGAAGACATGATATAGCCCTTTTCATCAGGTTCTCACATCATTTCGCTTGTAACATATAGTCGTAGCTGATTCGGAAGGTCATGATTCCCTTGTAGTTGCCGGCTGCTGTAAGCTCAGAAGGCTCACAGGTAACCGCACCCGTGCTGGTCGCCGTCCGATTATCAAGCTGCTCATTGCCGAACGAGCAGAACAAACCATTGGCCTGGACATTCTGCTCCTGTCTGTTCACCAGCTGATAGGCCAGCGTAGCCGGTCCGTTGCCGCTTTTGTCCTTCATGACCAAGGTTTCCGTATCAAGAAATACATTGACGCGGGCGTCGCTTTCAAGCAGCGCATCCTTGATCGTCACAGCAAATTCCTGAGACTGTGTGCCCATCGTATACGTCAGTTTGCCAAAGTCCACCGACCGCGGAATTTCCACGATATAGGTCGGATCCGCATTGGCGTAGACATCGGTGGAAGCGTTCTGATCGTCAACCGCTTTGGAGACATAAGGATAAACCGACCAATTGGCCTTGTTGAACGCAAGAAATGCATTCGGATTTTCCGGATAGGTCAGCCTCGTGGATTCAAACGTCTCATCATTGACAGTTATGACAACCTTATTGGGCATTTTGTCAGCTGTTGGCTTCCATGTGTCCTGC
>JAEZJA010000247.1 GCA_023415895.1 Bacillota bacterium | reverse complement strand
GACGGGGGCTGAGGATGCTATTGGTCTCCCCCTCCTGTTGGCGCATATCCACGACCTCAACCTCGGGCAGCTGCGCCTCGCCAAAGCGGCTGGGCAGCGATTGCAGCGCGTAACGGCCGGATTTCGCCGCGTAAAAGCTTTCGATCGAGGGAGTGGCCGAAGCCAGCAGCAGCATCGCATTGTGGTGGACACAACGATACCGCGCCACGTCTCTCGCATGATAACGAGGAGCGGATTCGGATTTATAGGTATGCTCCTGCTCCTCATCCATGACGATGAGGCCGAGACGATCAAAAGGGGCAAAAACAGCCGAGCGGGTACCAACCGCAATCTGTGCCTCGCCGCGGCGAATACGCTTCCATTCATCCATGCGTTCGCCGATGGCGAGCCCGCTGTGCAGCACGGCCACACGGCGGCCGTATCGTCGGAGAAAAAGCGACAGCATCTGGGGCGTTAGAGAAATTTCCGGAACCAGCACCAGCACCTGGCGGCCGTCCGCAATCACGCGGTCAATCAGATTCATATACACCTGCGTCTTGCCGCTGCCCGTCACGCCATACAGAAGTGAGGCCGAAGCCTTGCCCGACTGGTAGCGGGCCAGCAGGTCGTCAAAGGCCTGCTGCTGTTCGGTACTTAGTACTGTGGACACAACCTGTGGTGAGGCTTCGACATGCTCAAAGGGCGAACGCAGAACCTCGCTGTCATAGGTCTGGACGATCCCCTTGCGCTCGAGCGAAGTCACGACGGCGACCGTCACCGAGCAAAAATAGCACAGCTCCTTGACCGACGCACAGCCGACATCCTGTAAAAAGCGGATCACGCTTTTCTGCTTATCGGTGCAGCGGGCGGCGGTGAGCTGCTCACTGAGCGCATCCTCCTCAACGGCCAAACGCACCATTCGTACCGAGGCATCGCCGATACGCCGAAAAGCATCATCGGAGCGCACCAGAGCGCCAAGGCGCACCAGCCGCTCCGGTAAATCGTTGTCGGGAGTGAGTCCGAGCTTATTCAGTAGACGATCGCGATCCATGCCATCAGCGGCAGAAGCCGCCAACCGGATAACCGCGTGCTCGTCCGCGGACAGCGCACCGAGAGCATCCTGAAAATCGGGTACCGCCTTATAAACCGGCTTAATGTGCATATACAGACCGGTCGGCAGCATGGCGCGCACCACGTCGAACAGCGTACAAAAGGTACGTTCTTTTATCCACAGCGCCAGATCCATCATCTCGCCGCTAAGCAGCGGCTCGTGCTCGAGCACCGCGTAAACCGGTTTGAGCTTGCTGACATCGGGTGACACGTCACAATCGACAATAATGCCCTGTCTGCGGCGATTTCCGCCCCCAAAAGGCACCAGCACGCGGCAGCCACGCTCCACCGGCTCGAGAGTTGCGGGCACGACATAATCATACAGCTTGTCGAAATGAAACGCCGTCTGCTCTACCGCTATTCTAACAACCTTGGGCAGTACCATACGCTTCCTTCCTCCAATTGTGCATCATGCGTCGTGTTATTCCTCATCTTCGACGGGCAGCACTTTGTATTCTTTCTTGGTGAAATCCTGAATGGCAAGACTGACCGGCTTTTCCGTCAGAATAATGTTCTTGTCCTCAGATTCCGACGCGATCTGGCGGGCTCGCTTGGCAACGGCAATTACCATGGCATAACGGCTCTGATCACCTTTAATAGTTTCAATATCTGTCGGTCTAAGCATGATTGATAACCTCCAAAATTGTATTCTCCATGCGGGAATACCGCATCAGTTCGGCGTTGATGATGGTGATAATACGGTTGACAGCAAGCTCCACTTCATCGTTGAGTACTACGTAATCGTAGCGGAAGGCCCTCGCCAGCTCGCGCTGCGCAATGGCCATACGCCGGCACACGGTTTCCTCGGTCTCGGTTCCACGGTCATGCAGACGGCGGTACAGTTCCTCCACAGAGGGAATGGTGATGAAAATGGACACCAGGTCGGAACGATGGTTCATCACCTGCTCGGCGCCCTGTACCTCGATTTCGAGGATGACGTTCTTGCCCTGCGACAGGAGCTTTTTGATCGGCTCTTCGGGCGTACCGTAATAATTGCCATTGTATTCAGCGTATTCCAGCAGCGCGCCATTGGCGATCATATTCTCGAACTCTTCGCGTGTTTTAAAGTAATAGTGCACGCCGTCCACCTCGCCGGGGCGCGGGGCCCGTGTCGTTGCGGATATGGACAGCACCGTGTCGTCGCGTTCCGCCAACAGGCGTTTGATAATGGTTCCCTTGCCGGAGCCTGACGGGCCGGAAAGTATAATCAACAATCCGCTTTTATTCATCCCCGTCGAGCTCCTCCTCATCCTCGTCGTCGTGATTGTCAAGGCGGTTGGCCACCGTTTCCGGTTGCACCGCGGACAGTATCACATGATCGCTGTCGGTGATCAGAACGGCTCTCGTGCGCCGCCCGTAGGTTGCGTCGATCAGCGCGCCGCGATCCTTAGCGTCCTGAATGATGCGCTTAATCGGTGCGGATTCGGGACTGACAATAGCCACCAGTCTGTTGGCAGAAACCATGTTGCCGAAGCCGATGTTGATAAGCTTCATTGCTTCTCTCACACCTTTCCTTTATTCAATGTTCTGAATCTGCTCACGGATCTTTTCGACATCCGCTTTGATATCGACCACATACCCGGCCATCGTGACATCCTGGGCTTTGGAGCCGATGGTGTTGGCCTCGCGGTTGATCTCTTGCACCAAAAAGTCCAGCTTACGGCCGATGGGTTCATCGCTCGCCAGCATGTGCTCAAGCTGCTTCATATGGCTGCGCAGCCGAACGGTCTCTTCCGCTACCGCGATTTTGTCGGCAAAGAGCGCCGCTTCGGTCAGCAGACGCTGTTCGTCCACACAAGCGTCACACAGCAGCTCACGCATACGCGCCTGCACCTTGTCCATGTGCTCGCGCACCGTCTGAGGTGAACGTTCCTCCACCTTTTCCACGCCCTGCAGAATCGTGCGTGCGCGGCCGAGGATATCCTCTTTCAACGCCGCTCCCTCGCGTTCCCGCATTTCAATAAAGCGGGTCAGCGCACCGTTCGTTACCTGCTGCACAGCCCCCCAGATGGCTTCCTCGTCCTCAGGCATGTGGTGAACAGTCAGCACATCGGGAAACTTGGCCAGTGCCACAGCGGAGAGATCGTCGCGCAAATCATACATTTCCGCCAGATCGCGCAGCGCGTTTACATAACCTCCGGCCAGTGTTGTATTGATAGTAACCTCACTGCCGGGCGCATCCACCGTTTCAATCCAGACGTATACCTCCACCTTGCCGCGCGAGATGGATTTCTGAATATAGGATTTCATACGGTCGTCCAGATAACCGTAACTGCGCGGAATGCGAGAGGAATACTCGAAATACCGGTGGTTGACCGATTTGATCTCGACGGTGATATCCATCCCGTCAATCGTTCTTTGATCCCGGCCATACCCGGTCATGCTCCGAACCATGACACTTCATCTCCCATCACAACTTGACTGCCGTATCATCCCATCTATAGCCGGTTTGAATCGGCTATAGACAAACGAAAGCCCCCATGGGGCTTTCGTGACTGAAAACACACCCGTCAGACCGGATGAACCTGATTCTGCTCATTCAGATGCTTGCCGTCAATGCCGTATTTTTTATTGCGGCGGTTTTCAAAAAACTTGACGGCAACCTGTCCAAACTGAGCATAGGTCAGCACATCCTCCTCCTGCTCATACCACTCGGAGACCTCGGAACGCATCTTATCCAGTTCAGGCTCCAGCAGGTCGGCAGGACGACAGGTAATCGGCTGCTCATCGCCGATGATCTTATGAATAAATTCGGGATCGATCGGCACAGGCGTACGGCCGTATTCGCCGCGCACCATGGCCTTGAACTCCTTGGTCACCATCTTGTAGCGTTCACCGCCGATGATGTTGAACACAGCCTGCGTACCGACAATCTGGGACGACGGGGTAACCAGCGGCGGATAACCGGCATCCTCACGGACACGCGGAACCTCCTGCAGCACCTCTTCGAGCTTATCTTCCTTGCCCGCCTGTTTGAGCTGACTGACAAGGTTGGACAGCATGCCGCCAGGTACCTGATAAATCAGCGCGTTGGTGTCGACCTCAAGCATTTTGGGGTTGAGCAGACCGTTCTCCAGATACTTGCGGCGCAACTTTTGGAAGTGGCGGCTGACTTCGTCCAGTTTTTTGAGATCCAGA